>NZ_JBHYUG010000122.1:3206-22554 GCF_042749375.1 Streptomyces sp. NPDC059477
ACACTCCCTGCCGCCTGGGCCGGGGTACGGCACGTGAACGCGCCGACCAAGGGCACGTGAATGTGCCGACGAACAGCACGCGCGTGGCGGAAATGCGTACCCGCGCGGAGGGGCCCTGGTGACCGGAAGCGTCATCAGGGCCCCTTAATGTCCGGATTGCGGGAGAGGTTGCCTGTCTGCACTGTGGCATGCGCTACAAAAGCCCGGATCTGTTTGGGGATTGAAAGATGTCCCCTTAGCGTCATCCAGGCTGTTCGTCAGGCAGTGCGCCGCGTCCGCGGCACCGGACAGTCATCGCCGAGTCCCCCCACGGCGCGAGCCAGGGGAGCCGGGGACCCACGTCCCTGGGGTGAATCGGCCTCCCGCGCGCGTGCGTGAGGGAAGCCGTAGGAGACCTTCCTGCTCCGAACCCGTCAGCTAACCCGGTAGGCGAGAAGGAAGGAAAGGACCAGCCACTCCATGGCGTTCACGCGCGCCACCGGGAAGCACCGGCGTCCCCGGCACCCGCAGCGCACCACCGCCCGCGCGGCAGGTGTCGCGGCACTCGCCACGACCGGCGTCGTCAGCTCCCTGGCCGCTCCGGCGCTCGCCGCCGAGCCGGCCCCCGAGCAGACCGGTCTGCAGCCCGTCGTCAGCATCGGCGACGACGTCGCCGACCAAGTGGACGCCCAGGCCGCCGCCCAGGCGGACGCCGCGCGGCAGAAGGCCGAGGCCGCCGCCCGCGAGAAGGCGGCGGAAGAGGCCCGCAAGCGTGCCGAGGAGGAGGCGAAGAAGGCTCGCGAGGCCGAGGAGCGTGCCGCCCGCGAGGCGGAGCGTGAGCGCCTGAACACCTTCGTTTCGCCGATCCCCGGCTCCTACGTCTCCACCAGCTACCAGGCGGGCGGCTCCGCCTGGTCCTCCGGCAGCCACACCGGCGTCGACTTCCACGCCGCCACCGGCACGTCCGTCCACACGGTCGGCTACGGCACGGTCGTGGAGGCAGGCTGGGGCGGTGCGTACGGCAATCAAGTCCTGATCAAGATGGTTGACGGTACGTACACCCAGTACGGGCATCTCTCGTCCATCGGGGTGTCGGTCGGCCAGTCCGTCACCCCGGGCCAGCAGATCGGCCTCGCCGGCGCCACCGGCAATGTCACCGGTGCCCACCTCCACTTCGAGGCCCGCACCAGCCCCGAGTACGGCTCGGACATGGACCCGGTCGCCTATCTGCGTGCGCATGGCGTGAATCTCTGACGTTGCGTGCGCGGGGCGCCGATGCCCGGTCGGCCGTCGGGGCGCGGCCAGTGCGTGACGCCCCATGCGCACGGGGCGCCGTGACTGGCGGTTCCCCGCGCTCGGGACGGTTGCCGCACTCGGGTGCGGGGGCGGCACTTGCCGGACGGGGCGGCGTTGCCCCAGGAAGATGCCGGACTCGCTCGCCGGGACGGAACCCGCCTTCTCCTGCCCACTGGCGCCGGGGTGCCTGCCGCACCCGCGCGCGTACGCCGCGTGAGGACCGCGTCCAGACGGTCGCGGAAGCTCCCGCGCGCGTACGCCCCCGCTCCCCACCGCGCCCAGCCAGCGCACCGGGCGACGTGTCGCACCCATGCGCGCGTACGCCCGCCCTGAGACGGGCACCGCGCCACCCGCACGCCGACCGGCGCGGACCCGGCCACCGTCCCCGGGTGAACCCCGCCATCCCCGCGCGCGAGGACCCGACAAACGGCCCATGGCGCCCTTGGCGGACGGCTGCGGCCATCCCCGCGCGCCGGTCCCACCCCCCCTCACCACCACGCGAACCCAGGCCCCGCCCCGCTGGACCCAGCCCCGGCCCCCGCGCTGGCCCAACCGCCACCGCCACCCGGCGCATCGCCCTACCCACGACAAGCCCCGGCCCCCCCGCCGGGGCTTTCGCCCTTTTGGGCATCCGCTGTCCAAAAAATATCCCTGGAATCCGGCCCCCCGTCGGAAATTCCGGCTCATTGCAATAGAGTCACTGTTCAGACGTCAATCGAGGACGTTTCACGGGGATTAAGGCGGAGGTCGGTCATGCGTATTCCGGCGCACTCGGTGTGCACGGCGATCCGGGACGACATCATCGCCGGTGTCTACGAACGCGGTGGCCGGCTCACCGAGGAAGTCCTCGCCCGCCGCTACGGAGTCTCCCGCGTCCCCGTCCGCGAGGCCCTGCGCACCCTGGAGGCGGAGGGGTTCGTGGTGACCCGGCGGCACGCGGGCGCGTGCGTCGCGGAGCCCACCGAGCAGGAGGCCGCCGACCTGCTGGAGATGCGCGGCCTGCTGGAGCCGCTGGCCGCCTCCAGGGCCGCCCAGCGGCGCACGGAGGCCCATCTGAAGGTGCTGCGCGGACTGGTCCGGCTCGGCCAGGAGCGGGCCCGCCGGGGCAGCAGCGATGACCTGCGCTCCCTGGGCAGCTGGTTCCACGAGACGCTCGCCCAGGCGTCCGGCAGCCCCGCCCTGGTCTCCATGCTGACCCAGCTCCGCCACAAGATCGCCTGGATGTACGCCGTGGAGGCCCCGGCCGCGCCCATGGAGTCCTGGGCCGAGCACGGCGCCATCGTGGACGCGGTCACCCGTGGCGACGCCGAACGCGCGCGTGCCCTCACCGCGCTGCACGCCGAGCGCGCGATGTCCGCCTTCCGGCTGCGCTTCCACGCCGGCGGCGCCGACCGTGTGAGGACTTCGCAACATCCCGTAAACATGCTGGGCCAGCGGCTTTAACAAAAGCGCCGTATACAAAGAAGCGGTAATTCGGTGGCCCGTAATTCCGGCTGCCGTTTTTCGGTGTGCCGCAGGTCTATTCCCGTACCGTACGAACCTATTTCGGTGTGCTCTCGCTCACAGGTACGAACCAAACGTTTCAGCATGTGTCCGGCGGTGAAACAGACGCGGAACAATTTGGGGAAACAGGCGCGAAAGTGAGCGGGGAAACAGGAGTGGCCGCAGGTGCGGAAGCGGCTCGCCCGCAGCGGAGGTGGCTGTCGGGCAACAGCAGAGCCGCGCCGCCACCAGGGCGACGCGGCTCCTTGTGTCCGTAGGCGGGTGCCGGACGGATCAGACGGTCTCCGGAAGCTCCTCCAGCCCCTCGGAGACCAGCTTGGCCAGACGGTCCAGGGCCGCGTCGGCGCCGTCGGCGTCGGAGGCCAGGACGACCTCCTCACCGCCCTTGGCGCCCAGGCCCAGAACGGCCAGCATGGAGGCCGCGTTGACGGGGTTGCCGTCGGCCTTGGCGATCGTCACGGGGACCCCCGACGCCGTGGTGGCCCGGACGAAGATGGAGGCGGGGCGGGCATGGAGGCCCTCGGCCCAGCCGACGTTGACGCGGCGCTCAGCCATGTTGTTGCTGCCCTTCAGTCTCTCAGGGTTGTCTAGACCAGTGTCCCATATCGTAGAGGCGTGCCCGGAGCGGGCCTCGGGCCCCTCCAGGAGTGTCGCCGGACCCCGGCCCCGATGCGGTATGCGCCCCCCTGTGTCCCCGTGTGTCTCTGCGCGTGTCTCTGCTGCTCCTGTGCTCGTTCCCCGCAGACTGCCTCGCGCCGTTGTCATGGGCGAGCCGTACTGTGGGGCCCATGCAGAGCCCGGCGGATCCGCAGGACCGGCACGAGTACCCCGCCCACTGGGAGGCGGACGTGGTGCTGCGTGACGGCGGTACCGCACGCGTGAGGCCCATCACCGTCGACGACGCCGACCGCCTGGTCAGCTTCTACGAGCAGGTCTCGGACGAATCGAAGTACTACCGCTTCTTCGCGCCCTACCCCAGACTCTCCGCCAAGGACGTCCACCGCTTCACGCACCACGACTTCGTGGACCGCGTGGGACTCGCGGCCACCATCGGCGGCGACTTCATCGCCACCGTGCGCTACGACCGGATCGGCGCCGACGGCATGCCCGCCTCCGCGCCGGCCGACGAGGCCGAGGTCGCCTTCCTGGTCCAGGACGCGCACCAGGGCCGTGGGGTCGCCTCCGCGCTCCTGGAGCACATCGCGGCCGTCGCGCGCGAGCGCGGCATCCGCCGGTTCGCCGCCGAGGTGCTGCCCGCCAACACCAAGATGATCAAGGTGTTCAGGGATGCCGGGTACTCCCAGAAGCGCAGCTTCGAGGACGGCGTCGTACGCCTGGAGTTCGACCTCGAACCCACCGACCGCTCGCTGGCCGTGCAGCGCGCGCGGGAGCAGCGCGCCGAGGCCCGTTCGGTGCGGCGGCTGCTGGCGCCCGGGTCCGTCGCCGTCATCGGCGTCGGCCGCGCGCCCGGCGGGGTGGGCCGCAGCATCCTCGACAACATCCGCCAGGCCGGTTTCACCGGCAGTCTGCACGCCGTGAACCGGGCCTTCTCCGAGGGGCGCGAGGACATCGACGGTGTGCCCGCCCACCGGTCGGTGCGGGAGATCGACGGCCCGGTGGACCTCGCCGTGGTCGCCGTGCCCGCCGATCATGTGCCCGAGGTCGTCGCCGAGTGTGGCGAACACGGCGTCCAGGGGCTGGTCGTGGTCTCCGCCGGGTACGCCGAGAGCGGGCCGGAGGGCAAGGCGCGCCAGCGTGAACTCGTACGGCACGCGCGCGCGTACGGGATGCGGCTCATCGGGCCCAATGCCTTCGGCATCATCAACACCTCGCCGGAGGTACGGCTGAACGCCTCCCTGGCGCCCGAGCCGCCCCGTCCCGGCCGCATCGGCCTGTTCGCCCAGTCCGGCGCCATCGGCATCGCCCTGCTGTCCCGGCTGCACCGGCGCGGCGGCGGAGTCACCGGCATCACGGGCGTGTCGACCTTCGTCTCGTCCGGCAACCGCGCGGACGTCTCCGGCAATGACGTCCTCCAGTACTGGTACGACGACCCGGACACCGATGTCGCCCTCATGTACCTGGAGTCGATCGGCAACCCGCGCAAGTTCACCCGCCTCGCGCGCCGCACCGCCGCGGCGAAGCCCCTCGTCGTGGTGCAGGGCACGCGACACGCCGGGGCAGCGCCCCAGGGGCATGCCGTACGCGCCACCCGGCTGCCCAGCGAGACGGTGTCCGCGCTGCTGCGGCAGGCCGGCGTGATCCGCGTCGACACCATCACCGAACTGGTCGACACCGCCCTCCTCCTCGCCCGCCAGCCACTGCCCGCCGGGCCGCGCGTGGCGATCCTCGGGAACTCCGAGTCCCTGGGGCTGCTGACCTACGACGCCTGCCTGTCCGAGGGGCTGCGCCCCTTGCCGCCGCTGGACCTCACCACCGGCGCGTCCCCGGCGGACTTCCGGCGGGCGCTGGCACGCGCGCTGGCCGACGACACCTGCGACGCGGTCGTGGTGACGGCGATGCCCGCCCTCGGGGAGATCTCCGCCGGGGACGAGGCCCTCGCCCAGGCCCTGGGGTCGGCCACGGCCGGGCCCGCGACCAAGCCGGTGCTCGTGGTGCACGTGGAACTGGGCGGCCTCGCGGAGGCCCTCTCGGCGGCCACGAGCACGGCACCGCTGCCCGCGACCGGTACGGCGCCGCTGTCCGTTCCCGATACGGCACCGCAGGCCGCCGCCGGTCCCTCGACGGTCGCCCCGGCACCCACCCCGGCCCCCACCGCACCCGGGGCACCCGGCGCCCCCGACCCGCCCGCCACGGGCCACCCCGCCGAACCGCCCACCACCCCCACCACCCCCACGCCCCTCTCGCCCCCCGAGGACCCGGCCGGCCCCATCCCCGCCTACCCCGCCGCCGAACGAGCGGTACGCGCGCTGGCGGAAGCGATCCGTTACGGACAGTGGCGGCGCGAGGCCGCAGACCCCGGCAGGGTGCCCGAGTACGACGACATCGACGAGAAGGGCGCCGCCCGGCTGATCGACGGCCTCCTCACGCGCGGGCAGGGCCTCACCCTCGGCCCGGACGACACCTGCCAGCTGCTCGCGCGATACGGCGTCGCGGTCCAGCGCGCGCTGCCCGCGCCGACCCCCGGGGCCGCCGCCTCCGCCGCGCGGGACCTCGGCCACCCCGTCGCCCTCAAGGCCACCGCCCCGCATCTGCGGCACCGCGCGGACCTCGGCGGCGTACGACTCGACCTCGCGGACGAGGAGCAGCTGCTCCGGGCGTACACCGAGCTGAACGAGCTGTTCGGGACGCCGGAGGAACTGCGGCCGGTCGTGCAGCGCATGGCACCGCGCGGCGTCGACACGGTCGTCCGCGCGGTGATCGATCCGGCGGCGGGCGCGGTGCTGTCGTTCGGTCTGGCCGGGGCGGCGACGCAGCTCCTGGGCGATGTCGCGCACCGGCTGATCCCGGTCACCGACCGCGACGCGGCCTCCCTGATCCGCTCGATCCGCACGGCCCCGCTCCTCTTCGGCTGGCGCGGCTCCGCGCCCGCGGACACCCCCGCGCTGGAGGAACTGCTGCTCCGCGTCTCCCGGCTGGTCGACGACCATCCCGAGGTCATCGCGGTCACCCTGGAACCGGTCGTCGTCGCCCCGGCCACCCTCACCGTCCTCGGCGCATCCGTCCGCCTGGCACCGCCACCCGCCCGCGACGACCTGGGCCCCCGGACGCTGCCGACGTACTGACGCCGACGGGCCGGCGAAGAGGGCGGCGTGTGAGACGTCTTGGACAAGGAATTTGGACAAGGAGCACGTCGTCCACAAGGAACACACCTTCCGTGAGGAACACGTCCAGCGCGCGGAGCATGTCTTCCGCGCGGAGCACGAGCCATCGCCCCCCGGGCCACGCCCGACAGCCCAGCCGGCCACAGCGCACGCGCGGCAAGGATTCCCGACGCCGAACCACTACCGCGGGCCACGCCGAACCGCCCCCGCAGGACCACGCCGAACCCCGCCCGCAGGACCACGCCGAACCGCGCCCTCAGAGCCAGTCCGCCCCGCCCCGCCCACCACGCCCCCACCCGCAACCCGACACCCTCCCTCCCCACCCCACAAGCACCACGAACCCCCTACCACCCCCACCACCCCACCCCTCCAAACCCCACCCACCCCCGCCCGAAAGAAACCCACCGCACCCGCGTTGTTCGATTGACCCGGGTTGGTCTTGACTGGCCCGGGCCGGCCCTGTCCGGGGATTAGGATGGACGGCATGGCCAAGACCAGTACGACGACCCAGGGGCTGCGTGCGGCGATCGAGCGCAGCGGCTACTACCCGGCCCTCGTGGCCGACGCGGTGGAGGCCGCCGTGGGCGGCGAGCCCATCCGGTCGTACCTGGTCCACCAGGAGACCACGTTCGACCAGAACGAGGTCCGCCGGCATGTCACCGTGCTGGTGCTCACGGACAACCGCTTCATCGTCAGCCACACCGACGAGCAGGCCGCCGACAGCACCTCGCCGACCCCGTACGCCACCACCTCCACCGAGTCGGTCAAGCTCGGCCGGATCTCGTCGGTCGTGGTCAGCCGGGTGGTCGCGAACCCGGAGAAGTACCGGCCGGGCACCCTGCCCCGCGAGATCGTGCTGACCATCGGCTGGGGCGCCGTCTCCCGCATCGACCTGGAGCCCGCCGCCTGCGGCGACCCGAACTGCGAGGCGGACCACGGCTACACGGGCAGCTCCACGGCCGACGACCTCAGCCTGCGGGTCAGCGAGGCCGGGGACGGCCCGGAGACCGTCCGGGAGGCCCTCGCCTTCGCCCAGGCCATCTCCGAGGCGACCGCGGGCATCACCCGCTGATGGCCGCGCCCGCAATGGCCGGTTCCGCCGACTGGGACGGCCACCCCGAGCTCCTCGCCGTCGACTCCGCCCCCCGCCCCGCCTACGGCACCGGCTCCCTGGCCGATCTGCTGCCGACCCTGGCGGCCGGCCTGGGCGTGCCCGGCATGACCGCCGCGATCACCGAGCTGACCCCGGCCGACCGGGTCTGTGTCTTCCTGGTCGACGGCCTCGGCTGGGAGCAGATCAAGGCGCACCCCGACGAGGCCCCGTATCTGACCTCGCTGCTCGGCAGCTCGCGCGGCGGCACCGGCACCCCGCTGACCACCGCCTACCCGGCGACGACCGCGACCTCCCTGGCCTCCTTCGGCACCGGCCTGCCGCCCGGCGCGCACGGCCTGCCCGGCTACACGGTGCGCGATCCGGCCACCGGCGGGCTGATGAACCAGCTGCGCTGGCAGCCCTGGACCGAGCCGTCCGTGTGGCAGCCGTACCCCACCGTGTTCGAACTGGCCGACGCGGCGGGTGTGCACGCCGCCCAGGTCTCCTCCCCGATCTTCCAGAACACCCCGCTGACCAAGGTCGCGCTCAGCGGCGGCGCCTTCCACGGGCGGCTGACCGGCGAGGAGCGCATGGACCTGGCGGCCGAGCAACTGGCCGTCGGCGACCGCTCCCTCGTCTACACGTACTACGCCGAACTCGACGGCGCCGGCCACCGCTACGGCGTCGCCTCCGACACCTGGCGCGGCCAGCTGATGTACGTCGACCGACTGGTCCAGCGCCTCGCCGAGCAACTGCCCCCGCGCTCCGCGCTGTACGTCACCGCCGACCACGGCATGGTCGACGTGCCCTTCGACGACGAGCACCGCATCGACTTCGACCTCGACTGGGAACTGCGCGCGGGCGTCGCCCTGCTCGGCGGCGAGGGCCGCGCCCGGCACGTCTACGCGCTCCCCGGCGCCGAGAGCGACGTCCTGACCTGCTGGCGCGAGGTGCTCGGCGACCGCTTCTGGGTGGCCTCGCGGGACGAGGCGATCGAGGCAGGCTGGTTCGGGCCGCGGGTCGACGAACGCGTCTACGCGCGCGTGGGCGATGTCATCGCCGCCGCGCGGGACGACGTCCTGATCATCGCCTCGGAGCGCGAGCCCAAGGAGTCGGCCATGGTCGGCAACCACGGCTCGATGACCCCCGCCGAGCAGTTCGTCCCGCTGCTCGAAGTACGCTCCTGACGGTCTCCCGCCCCCGGCACCCCCCGACACCGCCCGAAAGGTGCGCACCACCCCATGCCCGAGCTGGTCTTCTTCTCCGGAACGATGGACTGTGGGAAGTCGACCCTCGCCCTCCAGATCGAGCACAACCGCTCCGCGCGGGGCCTCCAGGGCGTGATCTTCACCCGCGACGACCGCGCGGGCGAAGGAAAACTCTCCTCACGCCTCGGCCTGGTGACCGACGCCGTGGAGGTCCCCGACGCCATGGACCTGTACGCGTATCTTGTGGACCATCTCTCGCGGGGCGGGCGCGCGGACTATGTCATCGCGGACGAGGCACAGTTCCTCGCGCCGGACCAGATCGACCAGCTCGCGCGCGTGGTGGACGATCTGGGCCTGGACGTCTACGCGTTCGGCATCACCACCGACTTCCGCAGCAAGCTCTTCCCCGGCTCCCAGCGGCTGGTGGAACTCGCCGACCGGGTCGAGGTGCTCCAGGTCGAGGCGCTGTGCTGGTGCGGCGCCCGCGCCACCCACAACGCCCGCACGGTGGGCGGTCAGATGGTCGTCGAGGGCGAGCAGGTCGTGGTGGGCGACGTGGGCGTGACCGCGGAGGTCGTGGGCTACGAGGTACTGTGCCGCCGCCACCATCGCAAGCGGATGACGAGCGGATCGGCCCGAGCGGGCGCCCTGTCGCCCGATGTGCTGCCGGTCACGTCGGCCTGAGCCCACCCGCTCAGGGCGCTCTTCGGCCATTGCATCCCGGACCCGCCGAAGAACCAGGGCCCGCCGAAGAACCCGAGCACGCCCAAGACCCGCCGCAAGGGCACCCGCGCCCAGCCGCCGCCCGCACCTCACCCAGACCGCCGCACCAGCGCGAACCGTGCCCCTTCCGGATCCGCCACCAGCGCCACCCGCCCGTGCTCGCTGTCCCGGGCGGCGCCCAGCACCTGTCCGCCCAGCTCGGCCAGCCGTTCGAGCGCCCGCTCCATCTCGGCGACTTCGAAGTACGTCATCCAGTGCGGCCCCCGGTCTCGTGGCAGGGCGTTGCCCACTCCGTCGATCCCCGCGACCGGTCGGCCGTCGACGAGCAGGGTCACGTGGTCGATGTCGGGAGACACCGCCGCCACCGGCTCGAAACCGAACACCGTCTCGTAGAACTTGGCGACGCCCACCGTGTCGAAGGTCCGCAACTCGTTCCACGCGGGCGTGCCGGGCATCTCGGAGACCGCCGCGCCCGAATGCTCCGCCCCTTGCCAGATCCCGAACACGGCGCCCGCCGGATCCGACCCGATCGCCATCCGGCCCGCCTCGGCCGCGTCCAGCGGACCCACCCCGATCGTGCCGCCGCACAGCCGCACCAGGTCCGCCGTGGCGTCCACATCGTCCGACGCCAGATACGGCGTCCAGGCGACCGGCAGTTGACGGTCCGGCGGCAGTGTGCCGATGCCCGCGACCTCCCGTCCGCCGAGCAGTGCCCGCACATAGGCGCCCAGTTGCTGCGGGCCGGGACGGAACTCCCAGCCGAACAGCTCGCGATAGAAGTCCTGGGTCGCCTCCAGCCCGTGCACCATCAGACTCACCCAGCAGGGCGTGCCGGGCGCGTACCGCGCGCGTCCCGCGCCGGTCGACCCCCGTGCCTCGGTCATCGTCACTCTCTCCTCGGCCCCTCACAGCAGCCGCCTCGAATCCGCACTCGGCACCCCCCCCGTGTCCGTACAGAGCACCGTTCCGGCGCGGGACCTTCGCTCCCCACGCGCGGAACCGGCGTCTTCGGGCCATATCTGGTGTCTCCGTGCCCTGACCCCGCGTCCCCGAGCCTGTACCCGTCCCCGGCATCCCCAGGCCACACCCGGCGACTCCCTGCCCGTGTCCAACGCCCACGTACCCACGCCCAGGCCCCGTACCGATGCTCGCACCCCAGGACGCCCCGCGCCCCGTGGCCACGCCGCCGATCCCGGCACCCGCGACGAGGACCGCGCCGCAAACCCAGGGCATCCGCCCGGAACAGGGCCTGCTCCCGCCTGCCACTCGCTCCGGTGCCACCGACCGGCCCTCGGATGTCCGTCGGCCGTACAGCACGTGCCCGGCCCCGCACGCCATGTGACCGACCCGCCTGGACCCGCCCGGCGTGTGACCGAGCCCGCCCGGTCGGTATCGCACGCGACCGGGACCGCCCGGCGGAGCAGAGTAGTCGGACACGCACGCTCCGGCCACCCCGTGCGCAAGGATGGTGGCCATGAACGCCATCATCTCCGCATCCGAACTCGCGAGCGACCTGGCGGGCGCCGAGCCGCCGGTGCTGCTCGACGTCCGCTGGCAGCTCAGCGTGCCCAAGGCGGCCGGCGAGCCGCCCTTCGACGGCCGTGCCGCGTACACCGAGGGCCACATCCCGGGCGCCGTCTATGTCGACCTGGACGAGGAACTCGCCGGGACAGCGGGCGCGCGGGGGCGGCATCCGCTGCCGGACCCGGCGGCCTTCGGCGCCGCGATGCGCCGGGCCGGCGCATCGGCCGGGACGCCGGTCGTCGTCTACGACGGTGGTCAGGGCTGGGCGGCGGCACGCGCGTGGTGGCTGCTGACCTGGACGGGACACCCGCGTGTACGCGTCCTCGACGGCGGGTTGCCGACATGGGAGGGCCCCCTTTCGACAGACCTTCCGAAGCCCGTCGAGGGCGATTTCCAGCCGGTTCCGGGTGCCTCTGGACTGCTCGACGCCGATGGCGCTGCGACGCTGGCCCGCGCGGGTGTGCTGTTCGACGCCCGCGCGGGGGAGCGGTACCGGGGCGAGGTCGAGCCGATCGACCGGGTCGGCGGCCACATCCCGGGCGCGGTGTCCGCGCCGACCGGTGAGAACGTCGCCGAGGACGGCCGCTTCCTGCCCGCCGACAAACTGGCGGAGCGCTTCCGCTCGCTCGGCGCGGCCGACGGCACCGAGGTCGGTGTGTACTGCGGTTCGGGCGTGTCCGGCGCTCACGAGGTGCTCGCCCTGGCGGTCGCCGGTATCCCGGCCGCGCTGTATGTCGGCTCGTGGTCGGAGTGGTCCTCGGACCCGGAACGCCCGGTGGCGGTGGGCCCGGACCCGCAGTAGCGGCGCCCTGGTAGCCCGATAGTCCCCGCGTCAACCGTGGACGGATCGGGCAGTCCGACGGTTCGCGCGTCAACCATTGACGATCCAGGTAGTCCGACGCACCCGATCAACCATGGACGGACCGGTCAAGGCAACGGCCCGAGTCCACTCACGTATGGACAACACGCGTACACCAAGGCACCCACGTCCACCCACAGACGTATCCGTCACGCGAAGGGGCCCGTGTCCACCCATGGACACGGGCCCTGACTCCTACCAAAGGATCACCGTCGTACGACCCACGCCCAGCGGATCACCGTCCGCCGTCCGCCAACCGCCGCCGCTCACTCCTGCTTCTTGCGTCGCGTCCCGAACACGATCTCGTCCCAGCTCGGGACGGCGGCGCGACGGCCGGGGCGGACGCCGTCGGCCTCGGCCTGGCGGTCGGTCGCGCCGACCAGCCGGTCCCGGTGGCTGCCCACCGAGCGCGGCATGAGGACGTCGGCGTAGGCGGAGCCGGCCGACGCGGCGGGCGCCGGGGGCTCCTCCGGCTCCGGCTGGGCCGAAGGCTCCTCCGCCGCGGGCTCGGCCGGACGCTCGGGGACCACCAGATCGCCGCGGAAGCTGGGTACCGCCTCCAGGAGGCTGGTCAGCGAGTCCCGCTCGCTGACGGGTTCCTCCAGCGGCTCGGGCGCCGGCGGCAGGCTCGGGCGCTCGCGGTCGGTGCCACGGTCCAGGGGCCGGTCGCGCGGCAGCCGGGCGATCCGGGGCACGAAGGGGAAGCTCGGCTCGGGCGTGCCGAGGTCGTCGGACTCGCCGATCAGCGAGCGGGC
Organism: Streptomyces sp. NPDC059477; assembly: GCF_042749375.1. Taxonomy (NCBI): domain Bacteria; kingdom Bacillati; phylum Actinomycetota; class Actinomycetes; order Kitasatosporales; family Streptomycetaceae; genus Streptomyces; species Streptomyces sp. NPDC059477. Next base: position 15,929 of record NZ_JBHYUG010000122.1, read on the forward strand.
CTCGTCGTCGACCGCCTGGACCAGCCGGCGTGGCGGGTCGTACGTCCAGCCCGCCGCGTGCGGTTCGCCCGCGACCCGGTAGACCAGCAGCACCTCCCAGGTGCCGTCGTCGCGGCGCCAGGAGTCCCACTGGACGGTCTCCTTCTCCGCGCCGCGCAGCGTCAGCCGCTCCTGCACGGCCTCGCCGAGCAGCGGTCCGGAGTTCTCGCCGGGGCGGCGCACCGGGGTCTTGCGGGCGCGCTCGGCCATGAAGGCACGCTCGGCCAGTACGGGACCCTCGAAGCGGCGTACGCGGTCGACGGGGATGCCGGCCATCTGCGCGACCTCTTCCGCGGTCGCGCCGGCGCGTATGCGTGCCTGGATGTCGCGGGGGCGGAGGTGGCTCTCGACCTCGATCTCGATCTGGCCGAGGCGGGGTCGGTCGCCGCGCACGGCGGCCCGCAGCCGTTCGTCGATCGGGAGGGTGTACTCCGTTGCGTCGGCAGCCTTGAGCACCAGCCGTGTGCCGTCATTGGAGACGGCCACGACACGCAGTTCGGGCATGGGGACCTCCCGGGTGGTGCCTGCCGACGTCACCTGCGTCGCTGCTTCCGCTAGTCGAGTGTGGCCTGCCCGGGTGCAGCCTGCCACAACCTTGCCGATTTGCCCGGCGTGTCGGGCACGGGCCCTGGGCCGCCGTTATGGCACGGTTACCTATTCGCAACGCAAAGTGACCAAATCTGTCACCCTGTGCAACAAGCCCCCTCCTGGCGGTCCTTCCTGGATCCGGACACCCCGAAAGGAGACCGGGCCCAGGGCTCGCAACAGTACTCCATATGGACCATGTGCGTGGGTGGGCACGCCGCCCAACTTCCGGCAAGGGGTGCCGCGTCGCCATGGCCGGGCGGCTGCGGTGATCATGAAAGTGGCGAACTTCACGGAAACCCAGGAAACGGAACTATCGGTTTCGTCGGGACGTCCCCTACTCGTACAAGTGACCGACCAGGTGCGGGAAAGGCAGGCAAGATCCCGGAATGCGCGAAAGGCCCGATGTCGTGCAGGAGCCGGACACCGGGGAGGAGGTGAAGAAGAAGCGACTCGATCTCAGCGTGCCGCAGGTCGCGGGCAGCGCGATCGCCGCCGTGCTCGCCGCCAAACTCGCCTCCTCCTTCGGGGTGTACGGCACCATCCTCGGCGCGGGTCTGGTCAGTGTCGTCGCCACCTGCGGCGGCTCGGTCTTCCAGCATTTCTTCACCCGAACCGGCGAACAGATCCGGGACGTGGCGACACCCCCGAACCCCGCCCCCGCGGCCCCCGGACCGACCTCGGCGGCCCCCGGACCGGCCCCCGCGGTCACCGCCACCACCCCGCACCCGCACCCGCAAGGCATGGCCGCCCCGGGACCCGCCGAATTCACCGAGGGAACCCTCTACCGGTCCCGCGCAAGAAGCCGGACCAGAAGCTGGAAACGCCCGCTCCTCGCGGCGGTGCTGGTCTTCGGCGTGACCATGGCCGGAATCACCACCTACGAACTGACCTCCGGCGAGAACCTCAGCGGCGGACGCGGCACGACCGTCGGCGACGCCTTCACCGGCGGAAGCAAGTCCTCCACGAACCCCGGCGGCTCCGGCCCGGAAGACGATTCCGGTACGACCCCCGGCCCCGGCGCGAGCGAACCCGCCCCCGGCACCACCCCGACCGACGGCACCACCCCCGGCGGCCCGCCCGGAAGCAGCCCCACCCAGACGCCCAGCGCCCCCCACGACACCCCCGGCGACAGCCCGGGATCCGGCTCCACGAGCGGCACGGACGGGTCGGGCGGCACGAACGGCTCCGGCGGCGGTACGAGCCCGGACCCCGCCGCGCCGCCCACACCACCCGGCGCGCCCCCTACGACCCCAGGACCCTCCGCAGATAGTCGTTCTGGAACCGCCGCTCCGGATCAAGCCGGTCCCGCAACGCCGTGAACTCCGCGAACCGCGGATAGACCCCGGCGAAGTACTCCGCGTCACGCGTGTGCACCTTGCCCCAGTGCGGCCGTCCCTCGTGCGCGGTGAAGATCCGCTCCGCGGCGGTGAAGTACGCCTGGTAGGGCGTCCCCCGGAACATGTGCACGGCGATGTACGCGCTGTCGCGGCCCGCGGCGGTCGACAGGGCGATGTCGTCGGCCGGGGCGGTGCGCACCTCCACCGGGTAGCTGATCCGCAGCCGGGAGCGGTCGATCATGGCCTTCAGCTCGCGCAGGGTCTCCGCCAGGGCGGCGCGCGGAACGGCGTACTCCATCTCCACGAAGCGCACCCGGCGCGGGGAGGTGTAGACCTTGTACGGGATGTCGGTGTAGGTGCGTGCCGACCAGCCGTGGCTGGCCGCCTTCGCGATGGCGGGGACCGCGGCGGGGACGGCCCGGCCGACCATGTTCGCCACCTGCCAGACCCCGTTGGAGAGGAACTCCTCCTCCAGCCAGGCGCTGAACCGGCCGACGGGCTGTTCCGGGCCCGCGCTGCGGTTGTTGCGCTTGGTGCTGCACCGTTCGGTGTGCGGGAACCAGTAGAACTCGAAGTGCTCGTTCTCCGCCCACAACTCGTCGAACTCGGCCAGGACCCTCCCGAACGGCATCGGCTCCTCGCGCGCGGTGAGCAGGAAGACCGGCTCCACGGCGAAGGTGATCGCCGTGATGACACCCAGGGCGCCGAGCCCGACACGCGCGGCGGCGAAGACGTCCGCGTTCTCCTTCTCGGAGCAGGTCAGCACCGTGCCGTCCGCGGTGACCAGTTCCAGCGCCTTGATCTGGGCGGAGAGCGAGGCGCACTCGCGGCCGGTGCCATGGGTGCCGGTACTGGTGGCGCCGGAGACCGTCTGCTCCATGATGTCGCCCATGTTGGCCAGCGACAGGCCCTCGCGGGCCAGGGCTATGTTGAGTCTCTTGAGCGGAGTGCCCGCCTCGACCGTGACCGTCCCGGCGTCGCGGTCGATGTTGCGTATCCCGGTCAACAGTTGAGGGCGGATCAATACACCGTCGGTGGCGGCCACCGAGGTGAAGGAATGCCCGCTGCCGGCCGCCTTCACCGGCAGCCCGTCCTCGGCGGCCGAGCGGAGCGCCGCGACCAGTTCCTCGACCGAAGCGGGCGTGACCTCGCGCGCGGGACGCACGATCACATTGCCGCCCCAGTTACGCCATGTGCCGTTCTTCCCGCTCGTTGTGCTGCTCAACGGAGCCTCCCCGACCCGGTGCCGGCCGCTTGAGCCGGCGGTACCCGAGGAAACCGACCGCCGCCGCGGCGGCCCCGGCGATCGCCGGAACCACGTATCCGGCGCGCGCACCGGCCGCGTCGATCACCCAGCCGGACACGGAGGCGCCGAGGGCCACCCCCACCGCGAGTCCCGTGCTGGTCCAGGTCATGCCCTCGGTCAGTTGCGCGCGTGGTACGTGCTGCTCGACGAGGGACATCGTCGTGATCATCGTCGGAGCGATGGACAGACCCGCGAGGAACAGCGCCACGGCCAGAAACGGCAAGTTTCCGACCAGTAGGAGGGGGATCATACTCACGGCCGTGCCACAGACGCCCAGCAGCCAGCGGGGTTCCGGCGCCCTCTTGAAGTGCAGCAGGCCGAAGAGGAGGCCGGCGAGACAGGAACCCGCCGCGTACACCGCGAGCACCAGGCTGGCCATGTTCTTGTGGCCCTGCTCCTCGGCGAAGGCCACCGTGACCACGTCGACCGCCCCGAAGATCGCGCCGATCGCCACGAACGTCACCACCAGCACCTGAAGCCCCGGCGCGCGCATCGCGGAGCGCCCGCTGTGCTGCTCGCGAGGGTGCGGCGCGGGCTCGGTGGCCCGCTGCGCGGTCAGCCAGAAGACCCCCACCGCCAGGAAACAGGCCGCCAGCAGCGGCCCCGCCTCCGGGAACCAGGCCGTGGACAGACCGATGGAGATGATCGGCCCGAAGATGAAGCACACCTCGTCGATCACCGACTCGAACGAGTACGCGGTGTGCAGTTGCGGCGTCCCCCGGTACAGGACCGCCCACCGCGCCCGCACCATCGCCCCCACGCTCGGCACACAGCCGATGCCGACACAGGCCACGAACAGCACCCAGTCCGGCCACGAGTAGTGCGCCGCGAACAGCAGCAGCGCCGCCGCCGAGAGCGCCACCAGCGTGGCCGGGCGCAGCACCCGCCGCTGCCCGTGCCGGTCCACCAGCCGGGACACCTGTGGCCCCGCGACCGCCGCCGACAGCGCGATGGTCGCCGACAGCGCGCCCGCCAGGCCGTAGCGGCCGGTGATCTGCGACACCATCGTCACCACGCCGATGCCCATCATCGACAGCGGCATCCGGCCGAGGAATCCGGCCAGAGCAAAACCCTTGGTGCCGGGGACGGCGAACAGGGCGCGATAGGGGCTGGGCACGTGCGGCTCCGGCGGTTCGGTACGGGTATACGGGCCGAAGGCGCCGGTGACCGCGCCGGAGGAACCGGTCACCACCGGGTACGGCTCGCCTCGGCTGAACGGTGCCTCTCGGCCGGGTCAGGCGCATAGATGGCCGATACAGCTTACGAGTGGGGTGACTCTAATGCACCCGTTCGGACGAGCCTCCACCGCGCCCCCCGGCCGGTGCCCGCGCTGTCGGTGCCGGGTGGCAGGATCGAAGACATGCCAGACGCGCTCGATGCCAGCCCCTACGACGCCCTACTCCTGCTCTCCTTCGGCGGCCCCGAAGGACCGGACGACGTGGTTCCGTTCCTGGAGAACGTGACACGCGGGCGCGGCATCCCCAAGGAACGCCTCAAGGAAGTCGGCCGGCACTACTTCCTGTTCGGCGGAGTCAGCCCCATCAACGAGCAGAACCGCGCCCTGCTCGACGCCCTCCGCAAGGACTTCGCCGGCCACGGCCTCGACCTGCCGGTCTACTGGGGCAACCGCAACTGGGCGCCCTACCTGACCGACACCCTGCGCGAGATGGTCCGCGACGGCCGCCGCCGGATCCTGACCATCGCCACCAGCGCCTACACCTCGTACTCCGGCTGCCGTCAGTACCGCGAGAACCTGGCCGACGCCCTGGCCACCCTCCGCGCGGAGGGCCTGGACCTTCCCCAGGTCGACAAACTCCGCCAGTACTTCAACCACCCCGGCTTCGTCGAGCCCATGATCGACGGCGTGCTCGACTCCCTGGCCGACCTTCCCGAGGACGTCCGCGACGGCGCCCATCTCGCCTTCTCCACCCACTCCATCCCGATCACCGCCGCCGACACCTCCGGCCCGGCCGAGGGCCACGGCGACGGCGGCGCGTACGTCCGGGAGCACCTGGACGTGGCCCGGCTGATCGCCGACGCCGTCCGTGAGCGCACGGGCGTCGATCATCCGTGGCGGCTCGTCTACCAGTCCCGTTCCGGCGCCCCCCACATCCCCTGGCTGGAGCCCGACATCTGCGACCACCTGGCGGACCTGCACGGCGCGGGCGCCCCCGCCGTGGTCGTGGCCCCCATCGGCTTCGTCTCCGACCACATGGAGGTCCTCTACGACCTCGACACGGAGGCCAAGGACAAGGCGGCGGAACTGAACCTTCCGTACCGCCGCTCGGCGACCGTGGGCGCCGACCCCCGCTTCGCCGCCGCGATCCGCGACCTGGTCGCCGAACGCGCGCGCACCGAGCGCGGCGCCCAGGTCACCCCCTGTGCCCTGGGCACCCTCGGCGCGAGCCACAACCGCTGCCCGGTCGGCTGCTGCCCCGCCCGCACCCCGCGCCCGGCAGCAGCCGGTGCCGACAGCCCCTACGCGTGAGGACCCCCGTGACGGACCCCCTGCACACCGAGCTGCTCACCCTCGCCCAGCGGGCCGCCACGCGCGCGGGAGCTTTGCTGCGCGACGGCCGCCCCGCCGACCTGGCGGTCGCCGCGACCAAGTCCAGCCCGATCGACGTCGTCACCGAGATGGACATCGCCGCGGAGAAACTGATCACCGACGTGATCTCCGAGGCCCGCCCCGACGACGGCTTCCTGGGCGAGGAGGGCGCCTCCGCCGAGGGCACCAGCGGCATCCGCTGGGTGATCGACCCCCTCGACGGCACCGTGAACTACCTCTACGGCCTGCCCACCTGGTCCGTCTCCATCGCCGCCGAGCAGGACGGCGAGCGGGTCGTCGGCGTCGTGGCGGTCCCGATGCGCGGCGAGTCCTTCCACGCCGTGCGCGGCACCGGCGCCTGGGCCACGGGCGCCTGGGACGGCGAACGCCGGCTGGCCTGCCGCCCGGCCCCGCCCCTGGAACAGTCCCTGGTGTCCACGGGCTTCAACTACGTCGCCGAGGTCCGCGCCCACCAGGCCCAGGTGGCCGCCCGGCTCATCCCCCTCCTGCGCGACATCCGCCGTGGCGGATCGGCCGCCGTCGACCTCTGCGACCTGGCCGCCGGCCGCCTGGACGGCTACTACGAGCGCGGCCTGAACGCGTGGGACGTGGCCGCGGGCGACCTGATCGCCCGGGAAGCGGGCGCCCTGACCGGAGGCCGCCCCGGAGAGCGCCCGTCACGGGACCTGACGGTGGCGGGGACCCCCGGGGTGTTCGAGGCGCTCCAGGGGCTGCTGGAGGACTTCGGGGCCTGGCACGACTGACGGGGGCGCCACACCGCCGGACGCCGCGTGCGGGCCCACCAGCC
>NZ_JBHYUG010000123.1:0-13391 GCF_042749375.1 Streptomyces sp. NPDC059477
ATGGTCATCCCCGTCCTCATCGCCTTCATCCTGCTCCAGCGCCGCTTCATCGAGGGCTACACCTCCTCCGGCATGACGGGCTGAACCCGGCCCGCACCTGGTCTATCCGGCTGAGCCGCGCTGCATCCGGCTGAGCCCGCTCGAACCCGGCTGAGCCCGGTTGAATCCATCCCACCTCCCTCCAGGAGATTCGTATGGCACGCTCCAGACGCACCCTCGCGCTGTCCGGAATGCTAGGTCTTGCCCTGGTACTTCCGTCGGCGCTGCCGGCCGGCGCCACACAGGCGCGGGAGACCCGGCAGAGCACCGACTTCCAGAACCTCAACGGGTTCATGTGGTTCTACAACACGTACTTCGACTACAAGTTCAAGGACATCGAGAAGGACCTGGACGACCTCAAGCGCAGCGGGGTCCGGGTGCTCGGGTTCTTCAGCCCGTACAACGGCGACAAGAACACCTGTGACGGCTGTTCCCCGCTGGACTTCTACTCGGTGCCGCCGCAGAACGGCACGATGAAGGACTGGGAGAAGCTGGTCGACGCGGCCCACCGCAAGGGCATGAAGGTCGTCACCTACTTCGTCAACATCTATCTGGACGAGCGCTCCGAGTACTTCCAGAAGGCTGAGGAGCAGTACGCGGCGGGCGACCGGACCTCGCGCGAGGTCAGCTCCTTCCGCTGGACGACCGACCCGACCGAGCCGCTGCCCGATCTGCGGATGGGCCCGCCCTGGGCGAGCACCTGGGAGTACAGCGAGACGGCCAAGGCCTACTACTGGAAGCTGTGGTTCGGCCCCGGCTTCGACTACGACCTGGCGGGCAACACCGCCGAGATCGCCCGGATCGAGAAGTTCTGGCTGGACACCGGGATCGACGGGTTCATGTGGGACGTGGGGACGACGGACCCGCGCTGGAAGCCGTACGCGGTCGACATCCCCACCACCTACACCACCAACGACAAGTGGCTCACCCATGAGCGGGCCAACGCCGCCACGGCCCAGGCCAACATCGACTTCGGCCTCACCTCCTGGTTCAACTACCAGGACTCCGACACCGTCAACGACTACTCCCGGATCGTCGACGGCACCATCGACCCCGATGGCCTGGAAGCCGCCCTGCACAACACGGACATCGCGCGCGAGGCCGGGGCCACGACGTACACGTGGAGCATCTGGGGCGACGACCCGGTCGCGAACCTCGACCCGCACATCTACCCCACGTACCCGCAGGACGACGTCATGCGCGTCCAGGAGGCGGCGCTGCTCGCCGGGTCCGGGATTCTCTACGGCGCGGGCATGTACGACCAGTACATCCGCTGGTCGCCGAAGCTGAAGTCGAACTGGGAGAAGGTCCTGCGGACCGTCAACGCCAACAAGGCACTGCTCCCGGCCGCCGACCGCACCCGGGTCCCCGTCGGGGACGACCCGCAGGCGTACGCCATGCGGCGCACCAGCGAGAACGGCAAGCAGACCGCCCTGCTGGTCTACAACTTCGACGACGCCCCGAAGAAGGTGACCGTGGACCTCAAGGGCACCGGCATCGACACCACCCAGACGCCGAAGGACCTGTACAACGGGGGTAAGGCGCCTGCCATCAAGGGCAACAAGTACACCGTCACCCTCCCGGCCTACGGCTTCACCATTCTCGACGTGAAGTCCCGCTAGCGGCCAGGATCTCCCGGGCTCGGTCACGGGGCGGAGCGGTGCACCCCACCGCTCCGCCCCGGACGCAGGCCCAGGCGTTCTCCGTACCGATCGACCAGCATCACCCTCAATCCCGCGCGACTGGAGGAGATCCATGTCCGACCCGGACCAGGCAGCCGACCTCACCGCCCTGAACGTCATGGGCGCATGGGACTTCGACGCCGCAGTCGACCGGTTCGCCCGCTGGGGACTGCGATGGATGGACATCTGGGGCGCGATCTACGGCAAGTCGGTCGCCGACCTGGACACCGACACCGCCGGCCGGGCCGCCTCGGCCCTCCAGCGTGCCGGACTGCGCGCCTACTGCCTCTCCACCAGGGTCTTCGACGACCATGTGGAGCGTGGGGAGGAAGCGTTCCGCACCGAGCATCTGGCCACACTCGACCGGGTGCTGGAGGCCGCCGCCGTACTGCGGCCCCGCTTCGTCCGGCTGATCGCGGGGAAGCTCACCGGCGCCGGTGCCGGCCGCACCATGTCCCGCCTCCGCAATGAACACCCCTGGGTCGCCGACGTCTACCGGCAGGCCGCCCGGCGCATCGTCGACGCGGGCTTCATCCCGACGCTGGAGAACGAGGTCCACGACTGCTTCCTCGCCGACCCCCGCGACTTCGTCGACTTCGTGGACTGGGTGCAACCACCGGACCCGTTCAGCGTCACCTGGGACATTCAGAACGCCTGGGAGATGGGGGTCTTCCCCACGATCGAGGGGTATCGCACACTGCGTCCCCTGATCGGCTATGTCCACACCAAGGGCGGACTCGCCGCGGCCGATGATCCCTCCCGGCTCCGGTGGAGCGTCGGTCTCGACTCGGCGAGCTGGCCGGTCGTCGAGATCCTCCAGGCCGCCGTCGACGACGGGGTCTCGCCGGTCATCTGCCTCAACCCGTCGCACGGACAGTGGCGCGTCGGCTACGACTACGGGGCGCCGGGAGCCTTCCGTCCGGACGTGCCGTTCGAGCAATGGGACATGTCCCAGGTCACCGAGCGGGATCTCACCTTCCTGCGCGCCCGTATCAAGGGAATCCGGTAATGAGTTATCAGCGACTCTCCGACCGCCGCGTCCGTATCGGCATGGTCGGCGTCGGCGGCCACGCCTACCGCAACCTCCTGCCCGCCCTGACATTCCTCCCGGTCGAACTCGTCGCCATCGCGGACGTCGACGAGACGCTCGCGCACCGCACGGCCGCGCAGTACGGCGTCCGGCACAGCTATCCGACCGCGGCGCAGATGTACGCCAACGAAGACCTCGACGCGGTCCTGATCTGCGTATCTCCGCAACTGCACCCGGGTCTGGCGATCGAGGCGTTCGCCGCCGGCCTGCATGTGTGGATGGAGAAGCCCGCCGCCCCCACGGTCGCCGAGGTCGACCGGATGATCGAGGCCCGCGGCGAGCTGCTGTGCACGGTCGGCTACAAGAAGGTGTTCATGCCGGCCGCGGTCAAGGTCCGAGAACTGCTCGCGTCCGCCGCCCTCGGTGAGGTCCGCACCATCCTCGCGCAGTACCCGCTGAGCATCCCCCTCGGTGGTGAGGCCGCGGAGAACTCCATGTGGCTGGCCAACGGCTGCCACCCCGTCTCCCTGCTGCTGAGCCTCGCCGGCCCGGCGGCGAGCCTCACCGTGCACCGCGCCAAGGACAACGCGGGAGCCCTGCTCATCCGCCACGAGAGCGGCGTACTGAGCAACATCCACCTCTCCCACGGCGCCCCGTTCGGCCAGCCCTTCGAGCGGTACACCGTCTTCGGGGACCAGGCCACCGCCGAGATCGACAACACCCGCCGCGTCACCTTCCAGCGGGGAATGCCGTTCGACTACGCGGGCACCACCAGCTTCGTGGCCGAAGGACTGGACTCCGGGGCGATCGTGTGGGAGCCCCAGGACTCGTTCAACACCCTGGAGAACCGACCCGAGTTCACCCAGGGACTTCACGGCGGGCTGCGTCATTTCCTCGACTGCGTCCTGAAGAAGCGGCCACCGCGACTGGCGCACCTTGAGTTCGCTCGTCAGGTCGCCGCCGTACACCAGGCGGCCCTTCTCTCCGACAACCAAGAAGTCGCACTGACCGACCTGAAGGACAAGGCGTGAGCGAGCACGACTTCCACCGGCACCTGCGTACCACCGCCGAGCATGTCATCGAGCCCCAGCCGTGGGGGCGGCTCGAATGGTATGTCTCGGCGGCCATCGGCAACTCGACGACGATGACCGTCGGCAAGTGCGTACTCGACCCCGGTCAGGCGAACGGGCGTCACTTCCACCCGAACTGCGACGAGATCCTCACCGTGCTCAAAGGCCGCGTCATCCAGTACTGGGACGACCAGTCGCAGGTGATGGAGGAGGGCGACGTCGTCTCCATCCCCAGCGGTGTGTGGCACAGCGCCCGCAACATCGGCGACGAACAAGCCGAACTCGCCATCTCCTTCTCCAGCGCACATCGACGGACGGTCGGCGCGGAACAGTAGCCGAGGAGCCCGAACCGGCGCAGCCCGATCAGGGTGCGCGGTCGCGTCCGGTGTTCTGGCGGAAGGGACCCGGTAGCTTCGGGACTGGCCGAGGCTACCCAGGGCTCTGAGAGTCTGTTCCGTCGTCGATGCGCACGGTGATGCCGGAGGGGTGGGTCGCGTCCCCGTAGTGGATGGTCTGGTCGGCTGCGGTCATGGTGGTTGCGTGGGGCAGGTCCTCGCCGGTGCCGAGGTTGCGGGCGTAGAACGGGTGGGCTCCGCTGGCGATCTGCAGGCGCAGCCGATGGGCCGGTGCCAGACGGTGGGCGACGGGTCCCAGGTCCAAGGTGAGGTGCAGCGGCGCGCTCGGGTCGGTCAGTTTCTCCGTGCTGAGGCGTTGCAGGGTCTGAGCGATGGCCAGGGAGCGGCCGTCGGGGTGCACGTCGGTGATGCGGGCATAGAAGTCCGTGTGGGGTGTGGACGAGGTGACCCACAGCTCGGCGGTCACGGGACCGAGGAGGGTCACCGGCGTCTCGAACGCATCGCCGGTGTAGGTCAGGACGTCCTCACGTGCCTCCAGTTCGCGGTTGTCGGTCTGGGTCAGAGCGTCGACGGGGGCGAAGCTGGCCAGGGCAACGGCCGGTGTCGGGTCCGCGGGATCGTACCTGTACCGGTCGGCGTGTCCCTCGGGTGAGTCCGTCGGCCGGGCTTGCTCCAGTGTGCCGCCGGGCGCGAGGTACCAGCGTTGGGCCCTGGAGCCGGGAGCGGGCCAGGTGGGCAGTTCTCGCCAGCCGACGTCGGGGTTGATGTGGACGGACACGGGTGCCGTCGCGGTGCCGACGTGATCGGTGGTGTGACGCAGGTGGCGCTCGAACCACGAGAGGGTTTCGAGGTTGCTTCGGATCGGGTCGATGTCGTGGCTCCACGGCCCGGTCACGATCCGGTCGCACCGGCGACGCGCGTGCAACCGGAGAAAGTCCGCCCACAGGTAGGGGCGGTGGTAGTCGTTCCATCCGTCGATCAGCAGGGTGGGAGGGAGCCAGTCCTCGGACAACAGGTGGCTGAAGTCGAGAGGTGCCCAGTGCGGACTGTCTCCGCTGAAGCGCAAGCGCTCCTGGTAGAAGGGGAGTTCCTGAGCGCAGTAGAGCCGGTCGGCGGCTGACAGCGGCAGGGCGAAGAACGCCGAGTCGTTGACTCCGGGGCCCTCTCCGGGGCGGTCGGCCTCGGGTGCGGCCTGGGACGCCGCCCACGAGAGCGCCAGGTCGAGTCCGAAGGAGCCGCCCGGATACCAGGCGGAGGTCCGGTCGGTGCTGTAGGCGCTCACCGCGAGCGCACGCAGCCCCGCGGGTCGGGTGGCAGCCGTGGCATAGGCGGTGAAACCCATGTAGCTGGTTCCGAAGAGTCCGAGGTTGCCGTCGTACCAGGGCTGCTGTGCGATCCATGCCGCAGCGGCGTGCCCGTCGGACCTCTCGTGGAAGTAGGAGGAGGTGCCGCGGGTGTCCTGAAGAACACAGTGGTAGCCGTGCGAGGCGAAGTAGATGCCCTGGTCGCTGAACCCGCCCCGGCCGTAGGCGGTGCGCATCAGCAGCGCCGGTCCCTGCCTGCCGTCGGCCGGATGGAACACATCGGCGTCGAGCGGATCACCGTCCCCGGAAGGGATACTGGCGCTCTGCCGCGCGACCCCGTACGGGCCGAGGGTGCCGCAGCTCGTGGCAGCGGCGCCCAGTTCCTCCGTACTGACACCTTTGAAGCTGATGGACATGTGCTCTCCGCCTGTGAGGGAACCGATAGCGGTGGTAGGTCGGCCAGGGCCAACCGTAGCACCAGACCTTTTTACAAGGGTATGATTGAACGCTAATAGCGTTCAATGGTGGAAGGGTGGGACGGATGCGGTCGACGCAACCGGCGGCACGGAGGGTCGAGCAGCGGGGATTGTGGTTCGAGGAGTTCGACCTGGACTGTGTGTACTCCCACCGTCCCGGTCGGACCCTCACCGAGGCGGACAACGTTCTGTTCACGACCATGACCATGAACACCCAGTCGCTCCATCTGGACGCGGCCTGGAGCGAGGGACAGCCCTTCGGGCAGCGGCTGGTCAACAGCATGTTCACCCTTGCCACGCTCGTCGGGCTGTCGGTCGCGCAGCTGACCGAGGGCACCATCAGCGCCAATCTGGGCCTCGAACAGGTCGCATTTCCCAAGCCGGTCTTTCACGGCGACACGCTCTACGCCGAGACCCGAGTTCTCGACAAACGCCTCTCCCGGTCTCGGCCGGGCGAGGGTGTGGTGCGCTTCGCGCACACCGGCCGCAATCAGCACGGAGACGTGGTGGCGGAAGCGGCCCGCGTGACCTTGGTGCGGCAGCGTCCCCAGGAGCAGGGATGAGCGCCGACATGTTCGCCCGGGGCCCGGCATGGCTGTTCTGTCCGGCCGATCGACCTGACCGCTACGCGAAGGCGGCGGTCGTCGCCGACCTCGTCATCCTCGACCTCGAAGACGGCGTATCCGCCTCCCGGCGCGCGTATGCCCGCAACTGCCTCCGGGAGGCCGGCGGCAGCCTCGATCCGGACACCACGGTGCTGCGCATCAACCCCGTCGGCACGGCCGAACACGACAGAGATCTCGAACTCCTCGCCGACCTGTCCTTGCGGCTGGTGATGCTGGCCAAGGCCGAGCATCCCCACCAGCTCGACCACCTGCGCGCCCGGCAGGTGATCGCCCTGTGCGAGACACCGGCCGGCATCCTGAACGCTGCCGCGATCGCGCAGCACGCGACCTGTGCGGGATTGATGTGGGGCGCCGAGGACCTCATCGTGGGGATCGGCGGAACCTCCAGCAGGCAGGTGGACGGCCGCTACCGTGATGTGGCCATGCACGCGCGTTCCAGCGTGCTGCTGGCCGCCGCGGCGGCCGGCAAACCCGCGCTCGACTCAGTGGTATTCGACATCGCCGATGCCGCCGGTCTGACCGAGGAAGCCGCCGACGCGGCAGCCTGCGGATTCGCGGGCAAGGTCTGTATCCACCCGCACCAGGTGCCACTCGTGCGTACGGCCTTCCGTCCCGAAGCCGGCCAGCGGGAATGGGCGAGCGCCGTGCTGGAAGCGGCGGAACGCGAAGGCGACGGAGGCGGTGCCTTCGCCTTTCGCGGGCAGATGGTGGACGAACCCGTACTGCGGCGCGCCCGCGGCATCCTCTCCCGCGCGCACGCCAACCGGCCCGGCTAATACCCTGGCCACGAGCAGGGCGCGGCTGGGGGAAGACGCCGCCAGAGGGTCCTGGCGTCGAGAGCAGAGGGGCTGGACCACGTGAGCGAGCAGCACGCGACAGCAAAACGCGAACGCAATCCCATGCGAGCCCTGACGAGAGTGCTCGCGGCCCTGGCCGAGATGGACGAGCCCTCCGTCGGCATGCGCGAACTCGCCCGACGCCTCGACACTCCGCCCAGTTCCCTCCAGCGCACCCTGGAAGCCGCCTTCGAGACGAGCCTCGTTGCCCTCGCAGCCCCCGGTCAGTGGGAACTGGGCTGGGAGTTCCACCGACTTGCCGCACTGGCCCAGCGCAAGCAGCCATTCCGTGCCGCCACCGAAATCCTCGAAGAGCTGCGCGACGCCACCGGTGAGACCGCGCTGCTCACCGTCTACGACCCCTACCGCAAGCAACGGATGTTCGTGGCCGCCGCCGAGTCCCACCACGCCGTACGCTTCGTCCCGGACCTCTTCTCCTGGATGCCCGCCCACGCGGGCGCCAGCGCCTTGGCGATTCTCGCCTTCCGCCCGGAGGACGAGCGCCGCGCCCTGTACGCCGACGGTCTGACGGCACTGACGAAGACAACCGCCACCAGCGCCGAGGATCTGGAAGCCCGTCTGGCCAGGATCCGCCACGATGGCTACGCCTTCAGCTACGACGAGGTCAACCTCGCGGCTGCCGGGGTGGCTGCCCCGGTGCGTCTCACCGAGGTCACCAGCAGCGTTGCTGTCATCGCTCCTCGCCAACGGCTGGACGAGGTACCCGACGCGGAGCTGGCCGGTTTGACCGTCCGAGCCGCCCGCCACCTGACCCAGCGCCTGGGCGACGCCAGCGCCGCGCTTGCGGCCAACATCAAGCCATGAACCCCGGAGCTTGCCAGTGGTGCCGCCGGTCCGACCCGGCAGTCTTGGCAGTCCCGGGCGCCGGCTGGAACGGCCAGTCAGGCCGCGGTGAGTGTGTGTCGAGCGCGGGTGGGGCTGGTCAGCCAACTCATCAGCGCGTACGCTTATAGCGTGAAGGTGAATGCTTATAGCGAGAGGGTGTGTCATGGCCGGGCCGTTGGTGGGGCTCCGTATTCTCGACATCACCTCGGTGATCATGGGCCCCTACGCCACATCGATCCTCGGAGATCTTGGGGCTGATGTAATCAAGCTCGAAACAGCGGAAGGCGACGTCGGGCGCAACCTCGGCCCGTCCCGCCACGATGGCATGAGCGCCCTGGCGCTCACTCTGCACCGCAACAAGTCGAGCGTCACCATCGATCCCAAACTCCCCGAAGGCCGAGAGCGATTGGGTGAACTTCTGCGTGAGTGCGACGCGGTGGTGACAAACCTGCGTCCGGCATCAAGGGAACGGCTGGGCTTGACCTATGAACAGGTGAGCAAGCTCAACCCTTCGATCGTCCTGTGCACGGCACAGGCGTTCGGCTCGAACTCCGCCCTGCGAGACGCACCTGCCTATGACGACACCGTCCAGGCGGCCTCAGGGCTCTGCGACATCTACCGGCGCGCCGACGGAGAACCACGGTTCGCGCCCTATGTGGTCGCCGACAAGGTGTGCGGGCTCACCATGGTCTACTCTCTGCTGGCTGCGATGCTGCACAGGGAGAAGACGGGCGAGGGCCAGTGGGTCGATGTTCCGATGGTGGACACGATGCTGTCGTTCAACCTCGTCGAACATCTGGCAGGGCACACCTTCGTCCCCCCGGAATCCCCCTTGGGCTGGAGCCGCACACTGGTCCCGGAGCGTCGACCGCACCGGGCGAAGGACGGTTGGATCTGCATCATGCCGTACTCCGACCGCAACTGGCGGGACTTCTTCGCCCTGGTGGAACGAGCGGAACTGATCCAGGACGAGCGGTTCGCGACGAACGGCGCACGGCACAATCACGCCGGCGAACTCCAGCGGCTTCTGGCGCACTGCGTTTCCTCCCGCACGGTCGCGGAGTGGAAGGAGGCATGTGAGCGGCACGAGATCCCCGTACAAGAAGTGCTCGACCTGGACCGACTCGATACCCCGTACCTCGCCGAGCGTGGATTCCTGAAGCGCAGGATCCACCCCTCCGAAGGGGCGTACCTGACAGTCCGGTTTCCAGTGGACTTCTCATCGACCCCCGTGGCGGAACCACGACCGGCCCCCCGCCTGGGTGAACATGACACCAAAACCTGGACAGGAGCAGAAGAATGACCGCAGTGGTCCGCCGGTTCGCAGCCATCGAATCGTATTCCCCGCCCTACCACCTCCGAACGACCAACCGGCGAATCTTCGGTCCGGACGACGGTGTGGGCGATCTCGTCCTGGTGCACGGCACGCTCGAACCCGGCGGACGTGCAGACCCCCACTATCACGAACACTGCGATCAGCTGATCTTCGTCATCGCCGGGAGTTGCCGAGTACGCGCGGGAGACACCGACGAGGTGCTGAACGCGAACGACACCGCCTTCCTTCCGCGTCAACTCCCGCATGTCGTCGATGTGCTGGGTGACGTACCGCTCGAACTGCTCGTCACTTATCTGCCGGCACTGCGACAGGGCGACACCCATCCTGTGGAGGCCGATGCAGCGGAAGGCGACGGCGACGGATGAAGGCGAGGGGTTCTGCTGCGGCTTCGACGGCACGACCGGCTCGGACTGGGCTGTGTGGTGTGTTCGCGTCGCCGAGTGCAGCGGCTACTGGCCGGTCCTTTCGCGGTGTCGCCGGCCTTCGGCGGGCGTCGGCGACTTTGGGCTACGCCTCCTCGGGCGTCCTGGTCGGCGCCTCGTGGTATCCGGCCGCCTGAAGGGCGAACATCTCCGCGTACTCACCCTGCTTGCCGATGAGTTCCTGGTGTGAGCCGGACTCGGTGATCTTCCCGCCGTCGAAGACGTAGATGCGGTCGCACTCGACGACGGAGGCGAGGCGGTGGGAGATGAGGACGGTGATCTGGCCGGGTCGGCGGGCGCCGCGCAGTACGGCCTGGTAGACGGCGTGCTCGGCCTTCGGGTCCATGCTCGCGGTCGGCTCGTCCAGCAGGAGGACCGGCGCCTGTTTGTAGAGGCCACGGGCGACCGCCACTTTGGCCCATTGCCCGGCGGAGAGTTCCTGGCCGCCCGCGAACCGCTTGGACAGCAGGGCCCGCCAGGTTGCGGGGAGGCCCGCGATGACGGTGTCGGCACCGGAGGCCACGGCTGCCGCATGGGCCTCCTCGGGGACGGACTCGGTCAACGACCCCCGGGAAACGGTGATGTTCGCCAGCGCGGTGAAGGGATAGTGCACCGGGTCCTGGAGCACCATGGCCACACGCTGCTGGAGCGAGACCGGGTCGAGGGTCCGCGCGTCGGCGCCGTTCCAGGACACGGTACCGGCCGTCGGGTCGTACAGGCCCGCGATCAGCTTGGAGCAGGTGGACTTGCCGCTGCCGTTGATGCCCACGAACGCCACGGTCTCCCCGGCCCTGACCCTGAGACTGATGCCGTCGAGTGCGGGGGCGGACTTGTCCGGGTAGGTGAAGGAGACGTCGTCGAGTCGGATCTCCTTCACCACCTCGGGGGCCGCGGCGCCGCCCGAGCGGGGCAGCAGACCGCGGCAGCGGGCCTGCACCGCCAGCAGATCCCCGACCCACAGGGCGTGTTCGTAGACCATGTGTGCCGTGGTGACGAACGAGGTCAGGGAGCGATGGCTGGACTGGATCGCCAGTACGGCCCCGGCGCCGACGGCGAGGGGAATCCAGCCGCCGATCAGCATCGCGCACAGCGCAGCGTAGGTGGTGCCGGTGCCCATGCCGCCCGCCGCTCGCCCGGCGAGGTGGATCCGGGCCGCGCGGACACCGAGCCGGGTGTCCTCCGCGGCGATCCTCTCGGTGAGCCGCCGGTTCTCGGCGAGCAGCGCCCCCTGGGCGGTGTTGGAGCGGATCTCGGCGGCGCAGTCCTGGTCGAGGAGGATCCAGCTGAACGTCCTGACTCGGCGTTGGAGGGCGTTCCACCGCATGTACGAGTGGAAGCGCTCCTTCGCCGCGCGGACGGCGGCGGCGCCGACCGGCAGCACGGACAGCGGCAGCATGAGGATCAGAAGCGGGTGGAGCACGGCGAGGACGGCCGCGGTGGCGACGAGGTCGAGGAGGGCGGCGGCCAGAGCGACGATCTGGCCGACGACCTGCCGGGCGAAGTACAGTCCCCGGTCCGAGGCCCGGTGGATGTCGTCGTGCCAGTTCGCGTCGTCGACCGCTTCGAGCCGTACGTGCGCGACCAGCCGGTAGAAGTCCACCTCCAGGGCGGTGCGGATCTTCGGCGTGAGGCGGGCCTCGGCGGTGGAGACCGCGGCCTCCAGAGCGGCCCGCAGCGACAGCAGCACCACGACCAGGGCCAGCTCGGGCAGCGCGGAGCGGATCTTGTCCGGAGTCGGCCCGGACGCGAACAGCGTATGGAGGACAGCGACCGAGGCCACCAGACCGAAGGCGTTCATCGCGGCGGACGCCAGCTGGAGCACGGCGACCGCGACGGTGCCCCGCCGGTCCGCCCGCCACGCCAGCGCCCCGACCTGCCGCACGATCTGCGGCAGCCGGGCGAGGATCTCCCGCACACTCGCCTTCGCCGACGCCCCGTCGTGGACCGCCCAGTACGCCGTCTCCAGCCCGCCGGCGATGTCGTCACCGTCGTCGGGCCCGGCCTGCACCCGCGCCGGGGGAAGCTCCAGCCCGGGCGCCGTACGGGCCGTCGGGACGCGTCCCCCTCCGGTGTGGGCGGCCCCGTTCGCCGCCTCGGTCATCCGCGCCTCCCCGTCGCCGGCTGCGGGCGCCGGGCTCCCCGGCTTGTCACGCCGGACACGGTCTCGATGGGCGGAGCCGCGGTGCGGGTTGTTGATGTCATCTGCGTTCCCCTTGTCCGTATGCCTCTGCCTGTGTGCTTTTGTCTGTGTGCTTTGTCTGTGCGCTTTGTCTGTGCGCCGGGCGCGTGGGACGGTCATCGGCCCGGTGGCCACTGGCCGGGCGATGGGCGGAGCGGTCTCGGCCGCTGGTGCTGCGGTATCCGGGACAACGAGACGGCGGACTGTCTCGAACACACATCTTTCAGTCGCGCCGGGGACCGCGTGAAGAAGCGAATTTCGGAGGCTGTAGCCGCCATCGACCCGTACCGGACCCGGGATGGCCCCCGGGCGTGCGGTGGCCGAATCGCCGGGGCCGATGGCCCTGTGACGGGTGGGGTGCCCCGCGCTCGTCACCACGGGTTCCGAGTTCAGGCGCTCGTCCGCCGCCAGTGTGTGCACACTCCTCCCCGCCGGCACCAGGTCGCTCGCGGCCCCGGGATAGGCGAAGAACGTCACCGGAGGCGGCGCGGTGCTCATCAGCCTCGGCGGCATCGTCGGCTGTGTCGTCCTCAGCCTCGTCGCCGTCCGGGTCAAGACGGTGCCGCTCACCATGGCCTCCGTGGTGGCGTCCGCGGTCATGCTCGCGCTGTTCGCCGTCTCCGTCGGAAACCTGGTCCCCGCGTTCATCGCCGCGGCCTTCCTGGGCTTCACCCTGACCGGCGCGGTCGCCGGCCTCTACGCCATCGTGCCGGTCCAGTACCCGCCCTCCATCCGGGCGACCGCGATCGGCCTGGTGATCGGCGTGGGGCGCATCGGCTCGATCGTGGCCCCGCTCGTGGTCGGAGCGCTGGTCGACGGCGGCTGGCAGGGGTCCGACCTGTATCTGCTGTTCACCGTCGACACCACCGCCGTGCCGACCGGTAGATCCGCCTGAGGTCGGGCCGAGAACTCTGACAATTCCGAGGATTCAGGGAACTCAGGGGATTTCTTTGGGGGCGGAGTGCGGGACAGGGAACGCCGGTAATACTCTTCGGCGGTTCTCCGGGGCAGGTTCCCAGCGGTGGGTTCTCATGTGTGAGTTCCCGTGTGTGAGTCCTCGTGTGTTCCCAGGTGTTTCCCATCGGATCGGGGGGGGGGGGGGGCGGGTGGGGGGGGGGGGGGACACCAGAGCCGGGGGTGTCGCGGGGGCTGTCGGGCGCCGGCCGCCCGCCGAGCCGCGCGCCCGCGG
>NZ_JBHYUG010000123.1:13401-21868 GCF_042749375.1 Streptomyces sp. NPDC059477
GTGGCGGTGTGTGTTTGTGTGTTGTTCCCCCTGGTTGTCCCCCCGGGTCGGGCGGGGGGGGTGTCGGGGGGGGCGCTCCCCCCCCCCCCCGGCGGTGATTCGGCCGGTCCGGCGCACCGCCGTCGGCCGTGCGCCGGCTGTGCGTCAGGTCCACCCGTCCGCCGTGCCTTGCCCCTCGGTCACGCCTCGCGCTGCGGAACCTCGATCAGCCGGGGCTCCGTCGCACTCATCCCCACCTTCACCAACTGGGTCAGCTCGTCCAGCGACTCGACGCGCTGGGCCGCCACGCCGTACCCCTCGGCGATCTTGACGATATCCACGTCGGGGACGTCGAGATACGAGCCGTCCGGGACGCCGAGCAGCCGTGAGAAGCCGCTCAGTGCTCCGTAGCGCCGGTTGTTGGCGACGATGAAGGTCACCGGTACCCGGTAGCGGGCCGCGGTCCACAGTGCCGAGGTCGTGTACTGCATGGCGCCGTCGCCGATCAGCGCCAGCACCGGACGATCGGGCCGGGCGAGCCGCAGGCCGATGGCGGCGGGCATGCCCCACCCCAGTCCACCGGCCGCGGGGAAGAAGCGGGACTGCGGATGGGTCGTCATGAGCCGGTCGATACCGCCTGTCCCGGAGGTCCATTCGAAGCTGATCACGGCGTCGTCGGTCTTGCCGCGGTCGATCGCGTCGGTGATCGCCTCGGCGGTGAACGCGGGACCCGAGGTGTCGGCCACGGGCAGTGCCTGCGCCTCGGGCCGTGTCCGGGTGCTGACCGGGACGGTCGCGACGAGCTGTGCGAGGGCGGCGGCCGGGTCGCCGATCACGACGTGTCCGAAGGGGGCGCGCGCCGCCTCGTCGGGATCGTCGGTGACCCCGTGCACCGCCACCCCGGCGGGGAGGTAGTCGTCCTGGCTGGGGGCGTGGTAGCGGAAGAGGGGCGCGCCGAACACGAGGATCAGGTCGTGGCCGTCCAGTGCCCTGGCCAGGTCACCCGCGGCGGAGGGCAGTTGGCCCCGGTAGTAGGGGTGCGTGGTCGGGAAGGGCGCCCGGGGCGCGCTCGGGGCGTTCCACACCGGTAGCCGTGAGCGCTGGGCGAACGCGATCGCGGCGGGGTAGCCGAGCGGTGTGTCCACGCCGGGGCCCAGTACGAGGACGGGGTCGGACGCCTCGGCGAGGGCCTGGACCAGCGGCTCCAGCGCCGAGTCAGGGGCGACGGGCCGCCCGTGGACCGAGCGGTCCAGGAGCTGCCGCTGTGTGGCGGCGTCGGCGGGCCGGTCCCAGTCGTCCAGCGGAACGGACAGATAGACCGGGCCCGCCGGCGCGCTCTGGGCGAGCAGCAGCGCCTTCGACGCCAGCAGCGGCGCGTCCTCCGGCCGCAGCGGCTCCCCGGACCACTTCACCAGCGGCTCGCACAGCTTCGTCGCGTCGACGTTGGTCAGCAGCGCGTTGACCGGGTGGTAGCGACGGGACTGCTGCCCGGCGGTGATCAGCAAAGGTGTGTGACTGCTCGCGGTGTTGGTGAGACAGCCCATGGCGTTGCCCGTGCCGGAGGCCGCGTGGAGATTGACGAAACCGACCGTGCCGGACGCCTGGGCGTAGCCGTCGGCCATGGCGATCGCCGCGCCTTCCTGAAGAGCCAGGTAGTACGGCAGGTCGTCGGGGAGATAACGGAGGAAAGGCAGCTCGTTGGAGCCGGGATTGCCGAAGACCGCGCCCACCCGGTGCTTGAGCAGGACTTCGCAGAACGCCTCACCGACCGTTGCCATGGTTCCTCGTCTCTCACCGGGAGTCCGGTGCCTTGCGCCTCCGGTGGCGGGACGGCTTACGTGCACGCCACACCTTTCAATTCCTAGAACACTAGGTCACCTATAAACTAGAGGTCAAGAGAAGTGACCGGCCCTGCCCGTCCTGGTGTCCGGGAAGCTCCTCGCCGGGTCGCGTGCCCGGACTTCGCGGCTGGTGGTGGCAGGATGGGGCGCATCGTCCGCGCGGCCCGCCGACTTACCTTGACTCTAGGTCTCTAGAGGATTAGGTTGCGGATATGAGTGTGGATGCCGGGGCCAGGAAGTTCGCCCGCGAGAGGGTCTCGGACCTGATCTATGAGGACCTGCGTGACCGGATCCTGAGCGGCGCTCTTCCCCTCGGCACGAGACTGCCCGCGGAGCGGGACCTGGCCGCCGAGTACGGCGTGAGCGGGCAGACGGTCCGCGAATCGATCCGGGCGCTCACGGCCATGGGCCTGGTGTCCTCCAAGCAGGGGCGTGGCGCCTTCGTGACGGCCCGGAGCGACAGCCTGACGGCGTTCTCCCTGGCCTCCGTCATCCAGCTGGACAAGCTGGGGGTGGCCGATGTCCTCGGTGTCCTCGGTGCTCTGCTGACCCACGCGACGGCGCTCGGCGTCACCCGCGCCTCGGACGAGGACCTCGCCCAGCTCCGCGAGAGCGCGGAGAACATGCTCGTGCCCAGCCCGGAGAAGTCCGCGGAGAACCTGAGCGTCTTCCTTCGCCGGCTGGCCGCGGTCGGTCACAACCCGCTGCTGACCGTGCTGTGCGGGTTCCTGATCGACATTCAGGTGCGTCTCGCGCTGGAACTGGGCACCAAGAGGCCCACCGCGTGGAAGAAGGCGGCCGGTGCCCTCCAGGACGACCGGATGGCCCTCGTGGCGGCCCTGGAGGCCCGCGACGCGGAACGGGCGGTCATGTGCCTGGAGACGTACTCCGACCGTATGCGCGAGCTGATCGACACGGCGTCACAGTCGAAGCGGTTCCGGCTCACCGACACCGATTTCGCCCGGCTCGTCTCCCAGCTGTCGGCGGATCAGAAGAAGCTGCTCGACTGAGCCGGACCGCCGGTCACCGCGACACCCGTCACCACCGCCGGTGGCGGGTCGCGGGAGGGCCGGCGACCGGTTCGCACCGGAGGTGAGCGGTCCATGCAGACACCCCACAGTGAATCGGTGCTCTCCCGGACCGTGCGGATCATCGAGGCGTTCAGCCCCGATGACCCGGCCCTGACCGTGTCCGAGATCGCCCGGCGGGCGGACCTGCATGTGGCGACCGCCTTCCGGCTCGTCGTGGTCGGCCGCCCCGAGACCGACCGGCAGGCGTTCTAGGCCCGGGACCTGGCCGGAACGGTCGTCCTGGTCGGCGTACCGACCCCCAGATGCAGCTGGAACTGCCCCTGCTGGACGTCTTCGGACGCGGCGGATCGCTCAAGTCGTCGTGGTACGGCGACTGCCTGCCCTCCCGTGACTTCCCCCTGTTGATCGATCTGCATCTGCAAGGACGCCTGGAACTGGACGCGTTCGTCACCGAGACCATCGGACTGGACGAGGTGGAGAAGGCGTTCGCGCGCATGCACGAGGGCGATGTGCTGCGCTCGGTGGTGATGCTGTGATGACCGCCCGCGTGGAACGGCTCGTCACCTCCGGACAGTTCGCCCTCGACGGCGGCACCTGGGACGTCGACAACAATGTCTGGCTCGTCGGCGACGACCACGATGTCGTCGTCATCGACGCCGCACACGATGCCGACGCCATCGCGGAGGCCGTCGGGGACCGCCGGCTGACCGCGATCGTGTGCACCCACGCCCACAACGACCACATCGACGCCGCGCCCGCCCTCGCCGCCCGGACGGGCGCCCCCGTACACCTGCACGCGGCGGATCGCCCGCTCTGGAAGCACACCCACCCCGAACGGGAACCCGACGCGGACCTGACCGACGGACAGGTCGTCCGGGTGGCCGGTGTCCTGACCGTCCTGCACACACCCGGCCACACACCGGGCGGAGTCTGCCTGTACGCGCCGGACCTGGAGTCCGTCTTCACCGGTGACACGCTCTTCGCCGGGGGCCCCGGCGCCACGGGCCGGTCGTACTCCCACTTCCCGACCCTTGTCGACTCGATCCGGGACCGAGTGCTGTCCCTCCCGCCAGGCACGGTCGTACGGACCGGTCACGGCGAGACCACCACCATCGGCGCCGAGGCGCCCTACCTGGACGCCTGGATCGCCCGCGGGCATTGAGACCGTCCCGATCGCGCCACCCGACCCGCCCTGACCGCCAGGGCCCTATCCGCTCTCCTGGAAACGGTCCTCGATGAGCGATCTGCGGCCGTCCTCCGGGTGGCGAACCTGCCCGTCGCCGACGTTGACCGGCGGGGCCGGCTGACGACGGCGGCGGCGCCGGTACTCGACCGGCTGGCCGAAGAACTGGCCGACACCGGATACTCCCTCCTCCTCGCCGACCGCCACGCCCAGCTCACCGATGTACGGGTGGGCCGCAGCGGGCTGCGCGCCCGCCCGGAGCGGGACGGGGCCGTTCTCGGCGGGCGATGGCTGGAGGAGACCACCGGCACCAACTCCATCGCCACCAGCCACGAACTGCGCCGCGGGGTGACCGTGCGGGGTGAGGAGCACTACTTGGAGGCGCTGAAGAAGTACACCTGCTACGGGCGGCCGGTCCTCAGTCCCGTCAACCGGCGGTTGGAAGGCGTCGTCGACGTCACCTGTCTGGCCACCGACGACCATCCGCTCCTGGGGCCACTGCTCGACAGGGCCGTGCGGGAGATCGAGGACATACTGCGCGCCGGCGCCGGACTGGCCGACCAACGGCCGCTGGCAGCCTTCCAGCTCGCCTCCGCGTCGACCGCGTCCGCCCGTACCACCCTCGTGCTCGCCTTGGGCGACAAGGCAGGCGGCGGTGGGCGTGGTGTGCAGGACGCGGCCGATCCGTTGGGCCTCCCGCTCAGCCCGCCCGCCCTGCTGCGCTACTACGCGGGCCTGATCCTCTCCGGCGGCACCGAGGAGACACGCGCCGCCCTCTTCGGCGGACGCACACTGGTCCGCCGCACCCCGATCGGTGTCGTCGCGGGCATCGCCCCATGGAACTTCCCCGCCACACTGACTTCGTTCAAGTACGCGCCCGCGCTCGCCGCGGGCTGCACCATCGCCCTCAAGCCGTCCCCGAGACCGTCCTCGACAGCTATCTGCTCGCCGAGGCGGTCATCGAGGCGGACCTTCCGCCCGGCACCGTCGACATCGTCCCCGGCGGACGTGAGACGGGCGCGCACCTCGTCTCACACCCCGACGTCGACAAGGTCGCCTTCACCGGGTCCACGGCCGTGGGCCGCAGCATCGCCGAGACCTACGGACGCCTGCTGCGCCCGGTCACCCTGGAACCGGGCGGCAAGTCGGCGACGATCATTCTCGACGACGCCCAACTGGACCTGGCGGCGCTCGCGGAGAAGCTCTTCATGGCGACCCTCGTCAACAACGGCCAGACCTGCTTCCTCGGCACCCGGGTCCTCGCCCCCCGCAGCCGCTACGCGGAGGTCGTGGACCTCTTCACCGCCTTCGCCGGTTCGCTGGAGATCGGTGACGCCCTCGACGAGACCACGCAGATCGGCCCCATGGCCACCGCCCACCACCGTGACCGGGTCGAGTCCTACATAGCCAAGGGACGAGACGAGGGCGCCCGGCTCACCACGGGCGGCGGCCGGCCGCGTGGGCTGGACCGGGGCTGGTCCGTGGAACCCACCGTCTTCGCCGACGTCGACAACGCGTCGACCATCGCCCAGGAGGAGATCTTCGGGGCCGTCCTCAGCATCATCCCGTACACGGATGTCGACGATGACCCCTGATCCGGCCCGGGCACCTGGCTGTGGCCGCGGCGGGCGGGTGAATGCCGCGCTCACCCTGAGCCTGGTCGTGCAGGTGGCGTTGCTGGTGGTCTGGGCCGTCTGCGCGGCAAGACCCGGCGATCTGGTCGAGCTGACACTGGTGGGGCTGTCGGCGGTGGCCATGGGGATACAGACGGCCGTCGCCCCGGTACTGGTGCTGGCCACGCTGGTGCTGGCACGTCTGCGACTGCGCGAAGCGCACAAGTCACCTAGTAGGTGAGTGACCTATTGACGATCTCGCTCCAGGCGACCTAGTCTTCAGAGGTCTGGGGCCAGCGAGCCGCTACCGCAGCGACCAGGGTGCGACGCGCGTCATGTCGGAACCGCACAAGATCGCGCACTCTCGGTGGGATACGAGCTTCCGGAGAATCATCATGAGCCGAGTCCGTGTGGAGCAGGGCATCCTCGAAGGCAATGAGAGGCGGGGAGTCCTGCGTTACCGGGGCGTGCCGTACGCGGCCCCGCCCGTCGGTGATCTGCGATGGGCGGCGCCGCAGCCGCCCGCCCCCTGGCAGGGCGCGCGCGACGCGACCGAGTTCGGTCCCGCCGCGATCCAGACCGTGGAGTCGGGACTGGACCTCGGGTCGGAGCAGAGCGAGGACTGTCTCCATCTCAACATCTGGACCACCAGTGTGGACCCGGCCGCCGGTCAGCCGGTCATGGTCTGGATCCACGGCGGTGGCTTCCTGAACTGGTCCGGTTCGATGAGGGACTACCACGGGTCGTCCCTCGCGCAGCGCGGTGTCACGTATGTGTCGTTCAACTACCGGCTCGGCGCGTTCGGTTTCCTTGAGCACCCGGACGCGGACGGCAACGCCGCCGTCCAGGACTGGGTCGCCGCGCTGGAGTGGGTGTCCCGCAACATCGCCCGGTTCGGCGGCGACCCGGCGAACGTCACCGTCTTCGGCCAGTCCGCGGGCGCGGACGCCGTCCGTACGCTGCTGGCCAAGCCCAGTGCGCGCGGCCTGTTCCACCGGGCCATCCTCCAGAGCGCCGGCGCCGGGGACATCGCCGCCCGCCGGGGACCGAGCCGCCGGGAGCGGCTGCTCGCGGCGAGCGCCCGGTTCTGCGAGCAGTTGGGCAGTGACGACCTCGCGCAGCTGCGCAAGACGCCGGTGCAGGAGGTGCGCCGGGCATCGCTGATGTCCGCGAGCGTCCTGCCGCCGCGCGGCCAGGTGCACACACCCGCGAACCTGGTCTGGGCCCCGACCGCGGACGGCCGGGTCGTGGGGGACGACCTGTCCTGCTGGGACCCGGGCATCCCCGTCCTGTTCGGCCACACCGCCGACGAGGGGCGCTTCTTCATCCCGCCGACCGGCCCTCGCGTCGGCCCGCCCGGCGCGGTCGACCCGGCCGCGTTCTACACCCGGGAAACGCTGGAGAACATGGTCGCGATCCTCGGCGGGGAGCAGTCCGGCGCCATCCTCGCCCACCTCACCGGCACCCCCTACGAAGCACTGGCGCGGGTCTACACCGACGCCATCTGGACCGAGCCCGCCCTGGCCTCGTACCGCCGCTTCACAGAACTGGGCCGCACCTCGTACGCGTACCGCTTCGACCGTGTCTCGCCGGGTGGTCGCGCGTCGGACATGCTCGCCTTCCACTGCGCCGACATCCCCTATGTCTTCGGGCACATCAGGGCCGGGGAGCAGTACGACGAGCAGGACGAGCGGGTGTCGGACACAATGGTGCACTCCTGGACGGAGTTCGCCCGCACCGGTGTCCCGAGCAGCCCGGACGGGACCCGGTGGCCCGCCGCCGACGCGACCGCACCGGTGGTCACTGCCATCGACACCCAGACCCGTAGCCGCCCGTTGGAGATCGATCCGATCACCGAACTGATGCACAGCCTGCGTACCACCGCCGCAGCCCACTGACGACTCGGCGGGCACCGGACGGGGGCACGTTCGAAAGGAATCATTCATGTCAGCAGTACCACCGCCGCCGAGCGCTCAGGTCCAGCCCCATGAACTGCCCGCGTCTCTGCGCGAGGCCGGCTTGACCAACTGGGTGCGCGAGCCGCTGGACGACGCCGTGGACCGGCGTCGGCGGCTCATCGTGCCCCCGGCCGCGGCCACCCTCGGCACCCCCGTCCACGTGCACCGCGAGGCCCTCGTCGACGAGGTGCGCCACCCCGACTCGGTCTTCATGATGGGTGACAACCCGGCACTGCCCAAGATGCCCGACCGCCCCACACTCGCCGACTTCTTCCGGCACCGGATCGCCCTCAGCGATATGGGTTCCCAGCACCTTCTCCAGAGCGCCCGGGTGGCCAGGGAGAACGGGCTGGACGAGAAGGTGGTCCTGGCCTGTCTGCTGCATGACATCGCCGTGTGCGGACTGCTCTCCGCCAACCACGGCTACTGGGGGTCCCAGTTGGTGGCGCCCTATGTCGACGAGGAGGTGGCGTGGGCCATCCAGAAGCACGAGGCGCTGCGCTACTACGCGGACGAATCGGTCGGCTACACCTACCCGGACGCGTATGTCACCTACTTCGGCGCCGACTACCAGCCGCCCGAGCACACCCGCCGGGACGCCGAGGAGGCGCGCAAGCACCGCTGGTACATGACCGCGCGGCTGGTGACCATCAACGACATCTACTCCTTCGACCGCAACGTCAAGGTCGAGTTCGAGGAGTTCGAGGACATAGTGGGCCGTCACTTCAAGCAGCCCCGTGAGGGCCTGGGCTTCGACGGATCGCCGGTTGCCCACATGTGGCGCACCATGATCTGGCCCAACAACTTCCTCTGACAACTGCCGTTGATCGGGCGGTACGAGCAGGGCGGGCAGCGTGAGCGC
>NZ_JBHYUG010000124.1:0-12929 GCF_042749375.1 Streptomyces sp. NPDC059477
CGGCGCGCTCGGGGGGGCGCGCGCGGCGGCCGGGGGGGGGGGCCCCCGGGTCGGGGGGTGGTCGGGGGGGGGGGCGGGGGGGGCCCCCCCCCACCAACGATCCCCGCTGCCCTTCCCTCTCCCCGCCCCCGGCGTGGGTCGCTGTGATGCGATCCACGCCCGGGGCGCCGGTTCACCGGGGATTGTCCACCCTCAGCCCGGAAGGTCGTAGTAGATACCGAACCGGTCGGCGCACAGTTCGTCGAGCCGGCCGAGAAGGCGCCGGTGAGCGGGGTGGGGCCAGTACTCGGACTTGAAGTCCTCCTCGCTGGTCATCCGCATGTAACAGCCGTGCGTGTAGCCATGTGCGAGTCCGGAGGGATTGCGATTCTCACCGAAGGTGAAATCAAGTACGCAGTCCAGGGTTCGGGCGGTCTCGGCGAACTCGGTCAGCGCGGACGTCAGGTTCTCCTCACGTCCCTCAAGTGCGTGGAAGACAACGAAGTGTTCGAACACCATCTTCTCCTCGGACGAGCGCCTCGCGCAGACTGCGCGGATACGGCCTGTGACGCCATCCCACTATTATGCATAATGCCTAATCCAGTCAACAATGTCATCGGCGACACCCGCCGGTGGGAGTGGCGGTCGCGGTGACCGTGCCCCGGTGGGAGGTGGCGATGGAGTGGACGATCGCCAGACCCGGACCGTGGCCCGGGCGGTCACTGCCGACCCGGGAACATACCCGGTAGAAGGGCTCGGCAAGGTGGACCGGGCCCGCTTCGGGGATGTTGTGGGTGAGGGCGTTGTCGAGGAGGTTGGGGATCACCTGGCGCCGGAGGGTGGCGTTGCCCATGACCTCGCGGTCGGGTCCGACCTGGGCATCGGCCGACTGCCGCCGGGCGACAGGATCCGGCCGCACGTCAACAGCTACGAGCAGGCCCTCTACATCCTGACCGGCGAGATCGCCCTCCGGATCGAGGAGCGCGCCTACCTGCGGCCGGGCGACTTCGCCTTCATCCCGCTCGGGGCACTGCACGCCTTCACGAATCGCTCCTCGTCACAGGCACGGTGGAAGGACGTCAGCAGCCCCGTGACACTGCGCCACGAGTCCGGGCGCAGTGACACCTTCTTCCGCGCCGGCGCCCCCGACCGCACGGCAGCCGCCGCACCGCCGGACTTCGATCACTTCGGCCGACGTCGGTCAACCGGTGCCGGTTCTACGGGGCTTCCCAGCCCGGTGGAGCCATGCCCGTGGTGCGGAAGCGGCTGCGGTAGGTGCCGGGGGGAGACACCCAGGTTGCGGCGGAAAATGCGGCGCATGGTCTCCGGGTTGCCGAAGCCGGCCCGGCGGGCGATCGACGACTGGCTCTCGTCGCCCGTGACCAACAGAAGCTTCGCCGCCTCCAACCGGATCTGCTCGACATATCGGGCCGGGGTGGTGCCCACCTCGTCGTGGAACATCCGCGCCAGATGACGTTCGCTCACCGCCGCACGGGCGGCCATGGCACTGGTGGAGTGGTCCCCGGCAGGTTCCAGGGTCACCGTGTCCAGGACCTGGCGCAGACCGGGCGTGGCAGGGACACCCGAGCGGAACCAGACGCTGAACTGGGCCTGCCCGCAGGGACGTTGGAGGAACACCACCAGCCAGCGCGCCACCCTGCGCGCGAGTTCCGTGCCGTGGTCGCGCTCGACCAGCGCGAGCGCCAGATCCGTACCCGCGCTGATCCCGGCGCCCGTCACGAACGGGCCGTCCTGCACGAACAGCGCGTCCGGCTCCACCCGGACCCGGGGATGGCGCCGGGCCAGCCGTGCGCAGTGGGCCCAGTGTGTGGTGGCCCTGCGTCCGTCCAGCATGCCGAGGGCGGCCAGGACGAACGCGCCCGTGCAGATCGAGGCGATCCGGGAGGCCCGCGGCGCCAGTTCCCGTACGACGTCCAGCGCGCCCGGCACCGCGTCCGGTGTGGGCTCCTCCGGGATGCCGTGCGCGTCCGGCGCGAACCGGAAGTCGGCCGGGACCCCGCCCGGCACCAGCAGGGTGTCGATCACCTCCGGCGCCCCGGCCACCGGCAGATCCGCGCTCAGCCGGCCTGGGTCGCGGGTTGGGCGTCGGCCGCGCTCTCGCCGTCCTCCGGACCATCGCGTCGAGGTGGATCAGACGCGCGATCCGCTCCGGGACCTGGTTGGCCACGGACGAGATGACGAGTCCGGCGCCTTGTCGCCGTAGCCGGTCAGTGACGGAGTCAGCACCCGGTGCCCGGCCGACACCAGCAACGGGGCCACCCGCTCCCAGCACTGTCCGCTGTGCCAGGCGCCGTGTACCACCTCGGTACCGGCGGGATGGCGGGGGTGGTGCACCGTGCGTCCGGCCAGGGCGACCCCCGGCCGAGGGCGCCGGAGTCGGCCGACTCAGCCGACATGGCCGCTCCGGGTCCGCACAGCGCCCCGCGCACACTAGACGTACGGTGCCGCCCCCGCCCCGCTCAGGGACGTACGCCCAGGGCGGGCAGTACGGTCTCCGCCACCCGGTACGCCTCCTCCAGCAAGGGGTTCGCGGAGAGGATGAAGGTGTCGACGCCCAGTGCCTCGTACTCCTTGAGGCGGTCCACGACCTGGGCGGCGGAGCCGACCACCGCCGTGCCGGGTCCGGGCCGGAACAGGCTCATGCCGGGCCAGAGGTTGGGGTGGGTCTCCAGTTCGCGGGCGTGGGCGGGGACCCGCCCGCCGTGCTGGCGGAACTGGCGCTGCCAGCCGACCCCGTCCTCGGCCGCCCGGTCGCCGAGCTGGCGGGCGTAGGTGGCTTCGCTGGTGACGTCGAGGAGGCGGTCGGCCGCCGCCCATGCCTGCTCCTCGGTGTCGCGGACGATCAGGTGCAGGCGCAGTCCGATGCGCAGGGTGCGGCCGTGGGCGGCGGCGCGTTCGCGGACGCGGTCGAGTTTCTCCTTCAGCAGGTGAGGTGGTTCGCCCCAGGTGAGGTAGACATCGACATGCTGGGCGGCCATCTCGATGCCCGCCGGTGAGGAGCCGCCGAACCACAAGGGGACGTGGGGGGTCTGCACGGGCTTGAGGTCGCGGAAGGAGGCTCCGGCGCCCTTCAGGTCGTAGAAGCGGCCCTTGTGGTCGAACACCTCGCCCGCGGTGAGGCGTTTGACCAGGGACCAGTACTCGGCGCTCAGCTCGTAGCGTTCGTCGTGCTCGACGTTCAGGCCGTACTCGCGCAAGGCCTTCGTGGAGCCGTTGACGACGTTGAAGCGCAGCCGGGCGCCGAAGAGGGTGTCGAAGGTGAGGGCCATCTTGGCCAGGAGGGTGGGCGCGATCAGTCCGGGGTGGACGGCCAGCAGCGGCTGGAAGCCGGGGCCGGTGGCGGCGGCCAGGGCGCTGCCGAGCGGCCACACGTCGTGGAGGTCGGTGGCGAGCAGGGCGCCGCTGAATCCCAGGCGTTCGACCGTTGCCGCGAGCTGCTGGAGATAGCCGAGGTCGACCGGGCGGCGGCCCTCGGGTTCCCAGGGGTAGGCGCCTTCGCGCGGGATGATGTACCAAAGTACTTCGGAGGGCATGGGTGGTGTCTCTTCCGGTCAGTCGCTCTTCCGGTCGGTCGCTGTTGGGTCAGTTGCGGCGCGCGACGGCGTCGGCGACCGTGACGGGGCGCTCGATGAAGCCGGTGCGGACGAAGATGTCGGCGGCCTGCTGCTGTTCGGCGAGGAACTCCTCGGTCACGTCCTCGACGCGCCAGGGCAGATCACGCAGCGCGATCTCCCAGTCGTCGGCGGTGCCACCCTGGTGGTCGGCGGCGATCGCGGCGGCCTCGCGCGGGTGGGCCTCGGCCCAGGCGTCGGCCCGGCCCAGGGCGCGCAGCAGGGCGGCGACCACCTCGGGGCGCTGCTCGGCGAGGTCGCGCCGGGTGAAGAAGACGGAGCGGTTGGTGATGACATCGCCGGCGCGGAACAGGACGCGGACGCCTCCCCTGCGCAGGGCGGCGGCGAGCTGGGGTCCTTGGATGACCCAGGCGGTGATGGCGCCGTCCCGCAGCAGCTTCTCGCTGTCCTCGTTGCTGCGTTCGGCCGTGATGTCGGTGGCGTAGGACAGTCCGGCGTCGTCCAGTGCCTTGGCCACCAGATGGGTCTGCCAGGAGCCGATCGCCAGGTGCACGGTGCCGCCCTTGAGGTCGGCGACCGTCTGCACCGGGCTGTCCTCGGTGACCAGAACCGCGCCGTGGTCGGGGCGCGGGGCGGAGACGGCGGTGTAGACGAGGTCGTGGCCCGCGGCCTGGGCGGTGACGGGCGGGGTGGAGCCGGTGCCGCCGAAGTCGATGACACCTTCGGTGAGGAGCTGTCCGGTGCGGACGCCGTTGGTGTACGTGTGGAAGGCGACGGTCTCACCCACGGCAGCGAGTTCCTCGGCGGCGTGGTCGAGGCGGGAGAGGTAGTAGAGGGTCGGGTTGCTGTTGTGGACACCGATGGTGATGGTCATTCAGATCACTCCATTGGGGATGGGGGTGGGGGTGGGGACGGTCGGGGTGTTGCTTTCCGGGGGCTGAGGGGCCGGGGAGGATTGGGTGACCGGCGACTTGGTGAGCGGGGGCCGCGTGCCCGGAGCTGTGTTGCCCGGAGCTGTCGTGCCCGGAGCTGTCGTGCCCGGGGTTGCCGTGGGTGGTACGCCCAGGTCGGTCAGGAGGCGGCGGCGGAGGGCGGCCACACCGGGGTCGCCGGGGTCGCGGGGGCGGGGGATGTCGACGGGTTCGTCGGTGACGAGGTGTCCGTCGCGCAGGACGCAGACGCGGTCGGCGAGGCGTACGGCCTCCTCCACGTCATGGGTGACCAGCAGGACGGCCGGCCGGTAGACCCGGCACAGCTCGCCCACCAGGTCCTGCATCCGCAGCCGGGTCAGGGCGTCCAGCGCGGCGAACGGTTCGTCGAGCAGGAGGAGTTCGGGTTCCCGGACCAGCGCGCGGGCCAGGGCGACGCGCTGGGCCTCGCCGCCCGACAGGGTCGATGGCCAGGCGCGGGTGTGGCTGTCGAGGCCGACCTCGGCGAGGGCGCGGCGGCCCCGGTCGGCCTGTGCCCGGGGCAGGGCGACGGTCACATTGGCCAGCACGCGTTTGGAGGGGACCAGGCGCGGTTCCTGGAAGACGATGGTCCGCGCCTCCGGCACCCACACCTCGCCGCTGTCGGCGTGATCCAGGGCGCCCAGGATGCGCAGCAGGGTGGTCTTGCCGCTGCCGCTGGCGCCGAGCAGGGCGACGAACTCACCGCGCCCGATGGTGAGATCCAGTCCGGCCAGCACGGACCGGTCACCGAACGTCTTGGTGAGGGAACGGACTTCGACGGCACTGGTCATCGGCCCGCCCTCCGCCAGGGCATCAGCACCCGTTCCAGGAGCCGTACGAACGCGTCGGCGAGGAGTCCGAGCAGGCCGTAGACGAGGATGCACACCATGAGGATGTCGGTACGGGCGAAGCTCTGGGCCTGGGACATCAGATAGCCGATGCCCGCGGTGGCGTTGATCTCCTCGGCGGCGATCAGCGCGATCACGCTCAGTGTCATCGACAGCCGCAGCCCGGCGAGCAGGGAGGGCAGTGCGCCGGGGAGCACCACTTCGCGGACGATCGCGGTGCGGCTCATGCCGAAGCTGCGCATGGCCTCGACCAGCTTGGCGTCGGTGCTGCGGACCCCGCTGGAGGCGGAGACGTACATGGGGAAGGTGGTGGCGACGGCGATCAGCAGGATCTTGGCGATCTCGGTGATGCCGAACCACACCATGAACAGCGGGACCAGGGACAGGAAGGGGATGGTGCGCAGGGTCTGGAGGGAGGAGTCGAGGAGTTCGTCGCCGAGGCGGGTGAAGCCGGTGATCACGCCGAGGGTGAGACCGGCGGTGAGTCCGATGAGCAGGCCGGCGCCGGAGCGGGTGAGTGAGGTGACGAGGGCGTCGGGCAGTTGGCCGTTGCCCCACAGTTCGCCGACCGCGCGGAGCACGTCGGAGGGCGGGGCGAGCACGTCGGGGGTGAGCAGGCCGGTGGCGGACGCCGCCCACCACAGCACGACGAGGGTGATCGGGCCGAGGGCGCGGACGACGGCCCGGTAGCGGTGGGGGCGGGGCCGGGCGACGGTGGCACGCGGGGTCACCAGGCCGGTGGGTGCCGGTTTCTCGTGGAGGGCGGTGGTCATGACAGCTCGGTCACATCGAGAAGGTGGTCGGTGACGTCGATCTCGTCGGGGGTCACCTTCTGCTCGGCGTAGAAGCGGGCGACGGCCTGGAAGCGGGTGATGTCGGCGTCGGTGATCGGTTCGACGGTGCCGCCCTGGCTGGTGAACTCGATCTCGATGGTCTTGGCCTCGCCGGTGAGCGCCTGGGGTCCGGCGTCGGTGGTGACATTGAGGTAGGCGGCGGGGTCCTGCTTCTCCTTGACGCTGCCCTCGTGGAGGTAGGTGTAGAGCGCCTTCACGACCTCGGGGTGCTGGTCGGCGAAGTCGGTGCGTACGGCGGTGAGGCTGTAGTTGTCGGAGCCGATGTCCTGTCCGTCGACCAGGAAGCGGGCCTCGCCCTGGCCCAGCTCGGCCACGGAGTACGTCGCCCAGACCGCCCAGGCGTCGACCTGGCCCGCGTTGAAGACGGCGGCCGTCTGGTCGGCCTGGAGATAGACGCGTTCGACGTCGTCGGCGGGAATGCCCTTCTCGGCGAGGGCCTTGAGCAGCAGGTACTCGCCGGTGCCGCCCTTGTTGACGGCGACCTTCTTGCCGACCAGGTCCTCGATGGTGTCGATCCCCGAGTCCTTCTTCACCAGGATGCCCTCGCCGACCGGGTCGGGTGCGGTGGCGGCGAAGAACTTGAAGCCGGGGTTCTGGGACAGGGAGGTGACGCCGGAGGTGATCGAGCCGGTGGCGATGTCCAGCTGGTCGGCGTTGAGGGCCTGTGCGGCGGGCGCGAAGGGTCCGGCGCTGCCGGTCCAGGCGACCTTGGCGTTCACCTTGGCGAGGGCCTTGTCGAGCGAGCCGTCCTTCTTGCCGACGGCGAGAACTCCGCTGTTGCCCGGGTCGGGGATGCGGACGGTGATGGTGGCGGCGGCGCCGGATCCGGTGTCGCTCTGCGCGGTACCGCAGGCGGTGAGGGCGGCGAGCCCGGTGAGCAGGGCCAGAGTGGCGGTGAGCGGAGTCGGGATGCGCATGGTGGTCCTACGTGGTGTGGGTGGAGACGGCTGATGGTGGACTGCCGTGCCCGGCCGTGGGGCCGACGGGGCTGTGCGGCGTGGTGGTGCGCGCCTGGTGGGCCCGGCGCAGTGGCTCGGGGTCGGCCCAGGCGTGGACGTCGACGGGTTCGGGCAGGAAGCCGTGCGCGCGCAGGGCCGTTTCCTGCTGGGCCAGCAGGGCGAGGCGTTCTTCGGAGAGGTCGGGGTGCAGGGTGCGGTGGGTGCCGGGGCGGTAGGCGCCGCGGACGCCTTCGGCTCCGGCGCCGGTCTCCGCGCCGAGGATGCGGGCGACGTCGTCCGGTGCGGCGGCGGCCCAGTCGGCGGCGCGCAGCAGCACGGTGAGGAAGCGGGTGACAAGGTCGGGGTGGTCGTCGAGAAGTCGTTGGTGGACGGTGATCGGGCGAGGGGTGCCGTTGTTGACACGGTGGGCCCGGTCGGGCAGTTCGTCGAGTTCGACGGCG
The DNA here is from genome assembly GCF_042749375.1 of Streptomyces sp. NPDC059477. NCBI lineage: Bacteria > Bacillati > Actinomycetota > Actinomycetes > Kitasatosporales > Streptomycetaceae > Streptomyces > Streptomyces sp. NPDC059477. The sequence continues at coordinate 7,624 of NZ_JBHYUG010000124.1, forward strand.
GCCTCGGCACCGGCCCGCCGGGCCGCCTCGACGGCCAGGGCGCCCTTGACGTACACGGCGTCGACCTCGCCGCGGGTGAGCGCGGCCAGTTCCGCGGCCCACTGGCCGGTGTGCCCGTCGGCGGATACGTCGATGAGTTCGGCGTCTTCGAGGCCGTACCCGGCGGAGGCCAGGGCGCCTTCGAAGCCGCGCAGGGCCATGGCCCGCCAGAAGTCGATGGCGATCGAGTGCCGGGGCACCGCCAGTCGCCGGCCGCGCAGGGCGGCGGCGCCGCGGATGCCGGAGCCCGGTGCGACGAGGATGGTCTGGCGTTCCTCGATCCAGGTCAGTCCGATCAGCCGGGTCGCCTCACCCCTGGACCGGGCCCACAGTGCGGGGACGTTGCCGCCCTCGCGGAACAGGGCGGACAGGGAGTGGGTGTAGTGGGTGCCGCGAAGGCCGGGTGGCAGCTCGGACGACGGGGCCTGGAGGGAGCGGACGGTGATCCCGTCCGGTGCGAACTCCTCCGCGAGCCAGTGCCGGTCGGCGGCGATTCCGGTCGCGGTGGGGACGGGACAGCGGGTGAACCAGAGGGTTTCGGGCAGCGGGTGGTGCGGCATGGAGTCTTCCCTGGGGGCGGGGGTGGTGGCGGCGAAGGGCGTACGTGGCCGGGCAGCCGGCCTGGTCTTCCCTGGCGGCCGGGGTGGTGGACGTACGGCGGCCGGGGCACGGCGGGTGGGCCCGATGCGGGTCGGCGACGGGCGAAGCACCGTGCCTCAGCGGCGTGGGCGGCCGGATGTTCCGGGTGCGGGACGGTGCCGGGGGCCCGGTCCGATGACCTGGGAGCGTCCGCTACGCGGCGGGCGGGGCGTCAGCGACAGACGGCGCTGGAGACACGGCCGAGGTCGACGTGACGGCGCACGGTCAGCAGGAGCACGGCGGTCCTGGACATCGCCACACCCCTTTCCGACGGCTCGCGCCGGACCTGTTCCGGCGGCGTGACCGCAGCCTGGCACGGGTGCCGAGGGAACGGCAAGCGGCTTCCCACGATGTGGGAACGAGCGTGAACAGGCTGTTTCAGCAGGCAGTACGGGCCCGGTGCCCATGCCGCCATATGGGAATGTCGTGGCTGACCCAACCGGCTGCCGCCGCGCCTGACGGGCGCGCCCCGTCGAGGAACGGGGGCGTCACGGTGTCCGCGCATCGAGGCGTTGAGGCATTGAGCATCGAGCGTTCAGGCATTGCGCGTTGAGGCATCGAGCCGTCGGAACAAAGAGAACGGAAGGAAGGCGGTACAGCCGTGGGCCAGACGGGCGGGACGGGCGGGACAGACGGCGAGGCGGGCGGCGGAACGGTGGGGACACCGGTCGCCGGGGCGCAGGCCGTGCAGCGGGCCCTTGACGTCCTGCACTGTTTCCACGACAACGCGCCCGACCTGAGCGCCTCGGAGATCTCCCGCAGGCTCGGACTCTCACCGTCGACGGCCCACCGGCTGGCCCGCACGCTCCAGGGCGCCGGATTCCTGGAGCAGGACCCCCGTACGGCCCGCTACCGGCTCGGTCCGGCGGTCACGGAGCTGGGCCGACTGTCGTATCACCAGCGGGGCCTGCACCTGGCGTCACCCGAGCTGAAGGATCTGGCCCGGCGCACCGGAGCGACCGCGGACCTGGCGCTGCGCAGCGGCCCGCACGCGGTGATCGTGGCGGGCGGCTCGGTCACCCCGAAAGTGGGGCTGCGCCGCCCGCTGCACTCGACGGCGCTGGGGAAGGTGCTGCTGGCCTGGCCGCGTCCCGGGGAGAGCGGTGCGGAGTCGCTGCCGCCGCTGCGGGCGTTCACCGAGCGCACGATCGTCGACCGGGCGACGCTGGCCGCCGAACTGGAGCAGGTGCGCGCCCAGCACTTCGCGATCAACGACGGTGAGTCCGCCCAGGGCATCCGCACCCTCGCGGTCCCGGTCCTCGACCATCTGGGAGCCGCCCGCTTCGCCGTCGCCCTGCGCGGCACGCCGGAACTGATCACCACCGACCGCTTCGACTGGTTCCTCACCCAGGCCACGACCTGCGCCCACGCCCTGGCGGTGCTGCTGCTTCCGCCGTCGCAGCGGGGTGGGGCGGCGGAGCGCTGACGGAGGAATCGGAACCGTCATCGGAATCGGGCGAACTGTCCGGTTGACGCCTCTGCGTCCCAGCGCTAGCGTGCCTAGAATATCAATTCTAGAATATGCATTCTAGGTCGCGTGACGACGATGAGGAGCCCGACGTGATCGGACAACCGCCCGCGGAGTCGGCGCTCCTCGGTGAGCCCAAAACGGCCCCCGCGCCCTCGGTGCTGTGGAAGGCGTTCCGCGTCCTGGAGGTGTTCAGCCACGGCCGGCGGGTGCTGACCCTGGCGCAGATCGTGCGGCGCAGCGGACTGCCGAAGTCCACGGCACACCGCGTGCTCGCCATGCTGGTCGAGGTCGGGGCCGTGGAACAGCACCGCGATGGATACCGCATGGGCCTGCGTATGTTCACCCTCGGCGCCATGCCGCCGGAGGTGGCTCTGCGGGACGCCGCGCTGGTGCACCTGGAGGAGCTGCACCGGGTGACCGGGCAGACCCTGCACCTGGCGATCGTGCGCGAGGGGAACTCGGTCTACCTGGAGAAGCTCCGCAGCCGCAGGTGCGCGCCTTCCCCCGCCGTGGTCGGTGGCCGGCTGCCGGCCCACTGCACCGCCATCGGCAAGGCCGTGCTGGCGTTCTCGGAGGACCGGGTGGTGGCCGGTGCTCTGGCCGGGCCACTGGAGCGCCGCACGGCTCACTCCATGACGTCCGCGGACGGGGTCCGTGAGCAACTGGCCGCCATCAGGAGAGACGGTTTCGCGGTGGACCGGGAGGAAGCGGTCGAGGGACTGGCGTGCGTGGCGGTTCCGGTGCTCTTCCAGGACCGTGCCGTCGCGGCGGTATCGGTCGGCTTCGCCTCCTCGGCGGGCACCGGCCGGGTCCTCGTCAACGCGCTCCGGCAGACCGCCGGAGCCATCTCCCGCTCGCTGCTGTCCTGCTCGGCCGGACATCTGCTCACGAGCGGTGAGTAGGCTGGCCGGTATGGGTACGAGCAGGGCCGGCCACGGCTCCAGCAGGGACCGGATCCTGGACGCCGCCGAGACGCTGTTCAGCACACGGGGCTACGCGGATGTCACCATCAGCCAGGTCTGCCGGGAGTCGGGACTCCCGGTCGGTTCGATCTACCACCACTTCACCAATAAGTTCGGGCTCCTGTCGGCCGTCGTCGAACGCGCCTCCGTCGAATTCTTCGACGCCATGCCCGTACCGGGCGAACTGCCCGGGGATCCTCTGGAGCGGCTGGGCGCCTACTACGACGGGGCCGTGGACGTCATCTCCGACCGGGTGCGGCTCATGCGGCTGATGTACCTCCTGCGTCTCCAGGAGCACAACGACAGGCAGATCGAGTCCTTGGTGCGGGAGGCCAACAACCGCGTGCGGGCCGAGCTCGCCGCCGCGATCGAGCCGGTCACCCTCGGCTGCGGTGTTCCCGACGCGAAGGGCCTCGCGAAGGAACTGGCGGAGCTGACCCTGTCGTTCACCGCCGGTCTCGTGGTCTTCACCGACGACAGGGGCGATCATCTCCGGGCCGGCCTGCGCCGGCTGCGTCAGCTCGTCCTGGGGGTCATCGCCGAGAGCGCCACCGAACCGTCAGCGGCCCTTCGCCGATAGCCGGGATTCCCCATCGGCGGTCGGCGCGGCCGTATCGGCGCCACCCATATCCATACGGGCGGACGGAGCGGGCAGCCCGAAACGGGCGACGAGCACGACCGCGGCGGCCACCAGCGCTCCCGCCCCGAAGAGCACGACGACGGCGTTCTCGTGCGGCGGCCCGTCGCCCGACGTGAACGCGGCCAGTATCACCGCCACCAGACTGCCCGCCACCGCGCCGCCGATCCAGCGGGCCAGCGTGTTCGCGCTGTTGGCCGTTCCCAGCCGCTCCCCCGGTACGGAGCTGGCCAGCACCGCCGGGACGGCGGCGTACCCGAGGCTCACCATCACGCCGAGCGCGATGCCCGCCACCACCACCTGGTAGGGCCGGTCATGGGCCAGGACGAGGGCCGCGAAACCACCGGCGCCCGCGAATCCGGCGGCGGCCAGGGTGAAGCGGCTGCCGAAGCGGATGACCAGACGGCCACCGGCCGGGGCGGCGACCATGGACGCGACGGTACTCGGCAGCAGATACACCACCGCGGTGGTCAGCGCCGAGGCGCCGAACCCGTATCCCGCCTCCCCCGGCTCGCTGCGGACCAGGTGTGTCAGCCCGAGCGTCGCGATGAACATGACGGCCCCGACCAGCGCCGACAGGAGGTTCGCGACCACGACCGGCCGACGGCGCAGCAGATCCATGGCCAGCAGCGGATCGGGGCGCCAGCGCTCCACCCGCACGAAGAGCCAGAGTACGGCCACGGCTGCCGCGAAAGCGCCGACGACCAGAGGTGAGGACCAGCCGAGGACCGCTCCTTGGGACAGCGGCAGCAGTACCAGCAGCAGGCCCGTGCCCAGCAGGGCGGCACCCGCCATGTCCACCCGGCCGCCGCTCCCGGACACCTCCCGACGCGGTACCAGGAGCGCCACCAGGAGCACCGCGAGCGCGCTCACCCCGGCGCAGCACCAGAACAGCGTCTGATGGCCGGGCCGCACCCGGTTCAGCAGACCGGCGACCACCGGACCCATGCCCCCGCCCACGGCGAGCGTTCCCGACAGCAGCGCCACGGCCGAGGTGCGGCGATGCCCGGTCAGCTCCCGGTGCAGCACCGTCACCGCCAGCGGGAACACGGCCCCGGGCGTGCCCTGGAGCGCCCGGCCGAGCAGGAACAGCCAGGCCGACGGGGCGAGCGCGGACAGCACGGCACCGGCGGTGAGCACCGACAGACACCACAGCAGCACGCCCCGGCCGCCCCGGAGGTCGGCGATCCGGCCCAGCACGGGAACGGTGACCGCCGAGGTGAGCAGCCCGGCCGTCACCGCCCAGTTGGCGGTGCCGACGGAGATCCGGAGCTGCTCCGAGAGGTCGGGCAGCACCGGTATGACGACGACGGGCACGGCTCCCGCGACCGCGCCGGCGAAGCAGAGCGCGAACTGCGGACGGCCGGTACGGGCGGGTGGTGGGTCCAGGTGGCTCGGCATGGCGGCACCGTAGGCATCGCGCGCCCTGCGGTGGCGGGGGCCGGCCCGCCCCCTGGAGCGGGGGGCGGACTGGGGGGGCGAGCCGGAGAGGGGGCGCGGCCCCCCCCGGGGCGCGGGGGGGGGGGGGGAGAGGGGGCGGGGGGGGGGGGCGCCCGCG
>NZ_JBHYUG010000124.1:12939-21847 GCF_042749375.1 Streptomyces sp. NPDC059477
AGCCCGCGCCCTCGGGCGCCCGCGCGTCGGGGGGGGGGGGGGGGCGCGGGGGGCCGGGATGGGCCCCACCCTCGCCACCGCCCCCCCGGGGGGGCCCTACCGCCCCGGCTGGTGGGGCGCCAACGGCTGAAGGGACGGATCGGCTGAAGGGGCGCGGGCGCCAGGCCGGGGCAGTGGCGGTGGCCGTGACGTTGGCGGTGGCGGTGGTGCCAGCGCGGTGGGGTTCCGGCCACCGGAACGATTCCCGGCCGGCGAGGAGCGGCGGGCCGAGACTGCCAGTCGGTGAAGGCGACGGTGATGACGCTCCCCACCGCGTGCGTCGCGGCCGGCCTTGACCCCGAGGTGACTCCCTCATGTGGAGCGAGCAAATGGAGCGAGGCATATGAGCACGACGATCGCCACAGCCGATGTCACGGTGGGGGAATACTCCCTCCGCCTCAACCGTGCGGGCGAGGGCAACGCGGAAGCCGTTCTCTTCCTGCACGGTTCGGGCCCCGGCGCCACCGGCATGTCCAACTTCGGCGGCACGGTCGGGTCCTTCGCCGACACCTATGACTGTCTGGTCCCCGACCTGGTCGGCTGGGGCGACTCCAGCCATCCGGAGAACACTCCGCCCGGCTCCCGGATCCGCCAGAACACCGAGGCGGTCCTCGGGCTGCTCGACGAACTCAAGCTGGACCGGGTGCATCTCGTCGGCAACTCACTGGGAGGCGCGCTCGCACTGCACCTGGCGGCCCATGCCCCCGAGCGGTTCGGCAAGGTCGTCTGCATGGGAGCCGCGGGCGCCGGGAACACGGCCGTGCCGACCCCGGCGCTGATGAAGCTGATCACCTTCTACGACGACCCCACCCCCCGTGCGATGGCCGAGCTGATCTCCTCCATGCTCCACGACCCCGGGCTGTTCGGCGACCGGCTCGGTGCCATCGCCGAGGAGCGGCTGGCGGCGGCGGTGCGGCCGGAGGTGGCGCGTTCCCACCGGCAGACCTTCGCGAGGGCACCCGGTGGCGGAATCGGACTGCCCGAGACCGCTCTGAACCGCATCAGCCATGACGTACTGCTGGTGCACGGGCGGGAGGACGTGATCGTCCCGCCCGAGGGGAGCGAGTGGTACGCGCGCAGGATCCCCAACGCCCGGATGTATCTGGTCCCGCACTGCGGGCACTGGGCGCAGATCGAGCAGGCCGACCGCTTCGCCGGTGTGGCCCGCTCATTCCTCACCGGCCTGATCTAGGTGCCCAGCGGCCACAGCGGTCCGACCGAGCAAGAGCGGCGGCCACAGCGGTCCCACCGAGCAAGAGCAAAGGACAGGAACATGAGCATGGTCAGCGCCTTGGGCTACGTCGTCGTACGGGGCCCGCTGGAGCCCTGGCGGCAATTCGGCACGGAGGTGCTCGGGCTTCAGCCGGGGCATTCCCCGGACCCGGACACCCTCTTCTTCAGGAACGACGAGCGCGCCTGGCGGCTGGCGGTCGAGGCCGGCGAACCGGCCGGTCCGCGGTCCCTCGTCGCACTCGGGCTGGAGGTCAGGTCCGCGGACGACCTGGACACCCTCACCGGGACACTGCGTTCGGCCGGTGTGGAGGTGCGCGAGGACGCCGCGCTGGCGGAGCGGCGGCGCGTCCGCAGGCTGATCGCCTTCCGTGACGTTACGGGCAACGACGTGGAGGCGTACTGGGGCGCGACCGTCGAGAGGAGCGGCTTCGTCTCTCCCCTCGGTGTCACCTTTGTCGCCGGACGGACCCCGTACGGGGAGATCGGGATCGGCCACACCTTCCTGCTGGCCGAGGACGCCGAGCGGGCCGCCGCCTTCTATCTGGGCAACCTCGGGTTCCGGCTCTCCGACACGATCGCGTTCGGCCCGCAGTCCGCGCACTTCCTCCACTGCAACCCCCGTCACCACTCGGTGGCGTTCGCCGCGCTGCCGGGCGCCCCGACGTCAGGGCTCGGCCATCTGATGCTGGAGGTCACCACGCTGGAGGCGGTCGGTCACGCGCTGGACGCCGTGCACCGGATGGAGGCCCCGGTGCCGATCTCGCTCGGGGAGCACTCCAACGACCGGATGACCTCCTTCTATGTGCGTACCCCTTCCGGATTCGACATCGAGTACGGGTGGAACGGGCGCGTCATCGACGACCGGGACTGGACCGTCCATCACTACGAGTCGCCGAGCACCTGGGGCCACCGCTTCGCGGCCCCGTCCGTGCCCGTGACCGACCGAGCCGCGAGAGGTACGTCATGATCGATGTCAGTGAGCTGGTCCGCCCCGACGAAGGGCTGATCAACCCCAGCATCTACACCGACCCCGAGGTCTACGAACTGGAGCTGGAGCGGATCTTCGCCCGTAGCTGGCTCTTCCTCGCGCACGACAGCCAGCTGCCCAAGGCGGGCAGTTTCGTCCAGGCGTACATGGCGGAGGACCCGGTGCTGGTGGTCCGTCAGCGGGACGGGTCGGTGAAGGCGTTCCTCAACCAGTGCCGCCACCGGGGGATGCGCATCTGCCGTACCGACGAGGGTGTGGCGCGGGCGTTCACGTGCAGTTATCACGGCTGGGGCTACAACCTGGCCGGTGAGCTGGTCAACGTACCGATGCGGGAACGGGCGTACCACAACGAGATCGACCCGGCGGAGTGGGGACCGCGGCCGGTACCGCGGCTGCATCACCACCGGGGCTTCTACTTCGGCACCTGGGACGAGGAGGCCCCGCCGTTCGACGCGTATCTGGGCGACATGGCCTGGTACTTCGACGCGATGGCGGACCGCTACGACGAGGGGCTGACGCTGGTTCCGGGCGCCACGAAGTGGGTCATCGACTGCAACTGGAAGTTCGCCGCGGAGCAGTTCTGCAGCGACATGTACCACGTGCCGTTCTCCCACGCGTCCGCGTTCACCGCGCTGGTGGACGACCCCGGCGTGGTCGCCCGGATGACCGAGGCGCAGCTGACGCAACCGGGCCGGCAGTTCTCCGGCAACGGCCACGGCTCGGGTTTCGGGCTCCGCCCCGACATCGTCCCCCATCAGGTGGGCCCCGAGTTCGACGCCTGGCTCACGGCCAACCGCGAGCGGATCCATGGCCGCCTCGGTGAGCAGCGGGCCCGGAACGTCCACGGTCACAACACGGTCTTCCCCAACTTCTCGTGGCTCGACATCAACAACACCATGCGGGTCTGGCATCCGCGCGGGCCGGGGCAGATGGAGGTGTGGGCCTGGACGTACGTCCCCAAGGGGGCGCCCGAGGAGGCAGTGCGGGAGATCCGGCAGGCCACCATCCGTACGTTCAGTCCGGCCGGCGTCTTCGAGACCGACGACGGGGAGAACTGGACCGAGATCCAGCAGGTCCTGCGCGGGCACATGGCCCGCAGAACCCTGCTGAACGCCCGGATGGGCCTCGGTCATGAGAAGCACGGCACCGACGGCATGCCCGGACAGGTCACCGACGACATGTACAGCGAGATGGCGGCCCGGGGCATGTACCGCCGCTGGGCCGATCTCATGTCCGGGCTGACCTGGCAGCAGATCGCCGAGCTGGACCGGAGCAGACAGCGGGAGGAAGAGGTGCGGACGCCATGACCACCACCACGGCAAGGACGCGCACACCGGTCGGCGCACCGGTCCAGCACGAGATCGAGCAGTTCCTCTATCTGGAGGCCGAACTCCTCGACGACCAGCGGTTCGACGAGTGGCTGGAGCTGTTCGCCGACGATACCCACTACTGGCTGCCGACCCGGATGACCCGGACCGTCCGGGAGCGGGACATCGAGGTCTGCGGTCCGGACGGCGCCGCCTTCTTCGACGACGACAAGGCGTTTCTGGCCGGACGGGTACGGCGCCTGGCGTCCGGCCGGTCCTGGTCCGAGGAACCGCCGTCGCGGACCCGTCGGCTGATCACCAACATCCGTGCCACCGACCTGGGCGACGGCTGCTTCGAGGTACGGGCCAACTTCCATGTGCTGCGCAGCCGGAGCGAGCGCCACCACGACACCTTCTTCGGTGAGCGGACCGATCTGCTGCGCCGGGTGAGCGGGGCGGCGGGGTTCCAGGTGGCCCGCCGCAGGATCGTGCTCGACACCACCACCCTGCTGGCACCGAGCCTGAGCGTGTTCCTGTGAGCGGGCGCACCGAGGCGCCGTGGATCCGCGCCTGCCGGGTCGATGAACTCCCGGACGAGCAGGCGGTACGGCTGGACACCACACCTCCGGTGTCGGTGTTCCGGTCCGGCGACGAGTTCTTCTGCGTCGACGACACCTGTACCCACGAGGACTTCTCGCTCGCGGACGGCTGGGTGGAGGGGGCCGCCGTCGAGTGTCCGCTCCATCTGGCCAAGTTCTGCCTGCGTACCGGCGCGGCGCTGTCCGCACCCGCGTTCCGGCCGCTCAGGACGCATGAGGTCCGGGTCGAGGACGGAGAGGTCCAGGTACGCCTCGCCCGGCAGCCGCCCGGGGCGGTCGCGGGTGCGACCGGGGAGGGGGCCTGTGATGGGGTGGCTTGAGGGGGCGTCGACGCTCGTCACCGGAGGGGCGTCCGGTCTCGGCCGTGCCGTCGTGGAGCGCTTCGCCGCCGAGGGCGCGCGCGTGGTCGTCCTCGACCGCTCCGGGGACCGGCTCGGTGCACTCTCCGCGGCCCTCGGTGACGCGGTCCGTACGGTGACGGGCGATGTGACGTCGTACGAGGACAACGCGCGCGCGTGCGCGGTAGCCGAGGAGGAGTTCGGCGGCTTGGACACCTTCGTCGGCAACGCCGGGCTGTGGGACTTCTGCCGGTCGCTCACCGACACCCCGGCGGATGTGCTGTCCAGTGGCTTCGACGAGCTGTTCGCGGTCAATGTCAAGGGGTATCTGCTGGGGGCGAAGGCGGCGGTGCCGCTGCTGCGCAGGTCCGGGGGCAGCATCGTCTACACGCTCTCCAACGCCGCCTTCTACCCGGGTCCCGGCGGGGGCGCGGTCTACACGGCGTCCAAGCACGCGGGGCTCGGGCTGGTCCGTCAGCTGGCCTATGAACTGGCCCCGGCGATCCGGGTGAACGCGGTCGCGCCGGGTGTGATGGCGACCGGCCTCAGCGGGCCGCGGGCCATGGGGCTGGCGGACACGTCCATCACCCGGGAGCTGCCCGTCGACCGTATCGCCTGCGAGCACACCGCGCTCAAGGTGGTGGTGCGGCCCGAGGACGCCGTCGGGCCGTACGTGCTCCTCGCGGCGAAGGAGTCGGCGTCCACGACCGGGACGGTGATCGACATCAGCACGGTCGGTGTTCCGCCGCGGCCCGCCGGTCCCTGACGGGGGACCCATGACCGTACAGCCCGTTGCCTGTGTGTCGGCAACGGGCTGTACGGTTACGGGCGTTTCTGCGGCTGACGGTGTGAACCGTGCGCCGTACCCTGTCGCCACACCCGGGCTGCGAGCGCGGGTGGGTCCGCGACACCTTCACTCACCGGCCGGTCGCGAGGTCACTTCCCTGTCCGTACGGAGACCCGCCCGAGGCCGGTGATGTGTGCGGTGAGGCTCTGCAGGGGGTCGAGCCCGGTCATGGGGCCCAGGGCACCGGTCAGCACGATGTCGCCCGCACGCAGTGGGGTGCCCAGCGCGCCGAGGGTGTCCGCCAGCCAGACGGCGGCCGTGAGCGGGTGGCCCAGGCAGTCCGTTCCTTTGCCCTCCGAGACGGTCTCACCATGGCGTGTCAGGGTCATGGCGCAGCTGCGCAGGTCGACGGCGGTGAGCGGCACCGGGACCGTGCCCAGCACGAAGGCGCCACTGGAGCCGTTGTCGGCGACGGTGTCCACCAGGGCGATGTCCCAGCCGGCGATACGGCTGTCGACGATCTCCAGCGCCGGGAGCGCGAAGGCGGTGGCCCGGATGACATCGGCGACCGTGTGCCGCCCGAGATCCAGGTCCCGGTCGAGGACGAGGGCGACCTCGGCCTCCGCCCGTGGCGCGATGAAGGAGCCGGGGTCGAGTTCGGCTCCGTCGGCGAAGGCCATGTCCGCGAAGAGGGTGCCGAAGTCGGGCTCGGAGACGCCGAGTTGGCGCTGCACCGCCGCGGAGGTGAGGCCGATCTTGTAACCGACCCGGCGACGGCCCTCGGCCACCCAGCGTTCGGTGTTCCGGCGCTGCACGGCGTAGGCGGAGGCCACGTCGGCGTCGGGGAATTCGTCCCGGACGGGCGGGACGGCCACGCCGGTGCGGTGTGCCTCGTGGAGACGGTCCGCGACGCGGTTGATGAGTGCGTCGGCCGGCTGCCCGGTCACCCTGTTTCCTCTCATCGTGTTCCTCCCCTGGCGAGGGCGCGCAGATCGGTGTCGGGTGACACCAGGGCCGGGGCGTCCACGCGGACGCGGCGCTCGATGAGTGCGCGTGCCGCCCGCAGGTCCTTGGGGCGGTTCATTCCCGCGGCGGCGACCAGGACGTCCCGGCGCGTCCAGAAGCCCAGGAAGCCGCCGTCCGCCGCTGCGGGTTCGTCCCGGCGCAGGACGAACTCGTCGTCGGGGCAGGGTCGCCCGTACATCTGGAGGGTCCTGCCGTACTGCTCGGAGTAGAAGTACGGCAGCGCCGAGTGGGCGCGTCGTACGCCCGCCATGACGGCTCCGGCGACCGCGCCCTGCCGCTGTGCGTTGTCCCAGTGCTCGATACGGGCCCGGGCGGTGAGAAAGGGGTGCGGCTGGTTGGTCACGTCCCCGGCCGCGAGGATCCAGGGCACGCTGGTGCGGCAGTGCTGGTCGACGACGATGCCCCGCTCGCAGCGCACCCCGGCGTGCTCGGCGAGGGTGGTGTCGGGGCGTACGCCGACGCCGACCACGACGGTCGCCGCGGACAGCACCTCGCCGGTGGTCAGCCGGACCCCGGCGACCTCCCCCGAGCCGGTGAAGGCGGCCACGGAGACTCCCGTACGCAGCCGGACCCCGGCCCGCCGGTGCAGGTCGGTCACCCGTTCCGCCAGTACTGTCCCGAGCGGACCCGCCAGGGGCTGCGGACCCAGTTCGGTGACGGTGACGTCCAGACCGGCCTCGCGGGCGACGGACGCCACCTCCAGCCCGATGAACCCGCCGCCGACCACGACCAGTGGGCCGCCGCGCCGCAGTCGTGCCGCCAGTACTCGGGCGTCCCGCGCGTCGCGCAGGGTGACGACGCCGGTGAGCCCCGCGCCGGGAACCGGCAGGGTGAGCGGGACGACCCCGGTGGCCAGGAGCACCCGGTCGGCGTGGAGTGTCCGCCCGTCGTCCAGCACCACGGCCCGTCTCTCGGGCTCCAGGGCCAGGACCCGGGTGCCCAGGCGGAGGGTGACACGCTGTTCGGCGTAGACGGACGCGGGGACGATGGGCTGCGCGAAGGCCTGGTCCCCGTCCGTGAGGGCCTTGGACAACGGCGGCCGTTCGTAGGGGAGATCGCCCCCGGCCTCCACCACCGTCACCTGCCCCTGGAATCCGTGCTGCCGCATGGACAGCGCGGCGGCGATCCCGGCCGCGCTGCCTCCGACGACGACATGGTGATGCGCTGTGCCGTCCACATGTACCTCCGCTCTCTTCCCGCTCTCCCATGGGCGGAAAGCCGCAAGACTAGGAGCGGACGCCCGGCCGGGGGGCCGCGCGTTCCGGCGGCCGGGACGCCGTCCGGGGCGCGGGCATAGCGGAGCTTCGTCGCCGGTCCCGGTCACACCCGACCGAAGAGGAGGGGTGTCCGGCGGGATCAGTCGTCCGTGTAGTGGAAGCGGACCCGGCTGCCGAGCCAGACCGTGCGGGTGGTCTCCAGGAGGCGGTCGTCGGCGAGGCGGGAGACGGTCCACACGACGAAGAGCGGGGCGTCGAGGGTGGCGTTGAGGAGCTCGGCCTCGTGGGAGGTGGCGGCGCCGACTTCGAGGTAGTTGGCGGCGGTGGCGGGGGTGAGGCCGTAGCCCTCCTGGAGGGTGCGGGAGAGGGAGCCGTCGATGAGGGTGCGGCGGGACAGGCGGGGGGTGAGGGCCTGGACGACCCAGGAGTCGGTGATGCCGATGGCCCGGTGGTCGACGACATGCAGCCGCTTGAGGTGGACCCGCTTGGCCGCCGCCTCCTCGGGGGTGATGAGTTTGGTCAGCTCGTACGGTTCGGGCACCGCGGGCTCGTCGCGCAGGTGGACGGAGCGTGCGCTCTGGCCCGCGGCGGCGAAGCGGTCCCGCCATGGGGTGCGCAGGCCGAAGTTGTGCTGGACCGGTTCGGGCCGGTCCGCGACGAAGGTGCCCGAGCCCTGCCGACGCTCGACATAGCCGTCCGCGGCCAGGCCGCCCAGTGCCTGGCGGATGGTGATCCGGCTGACTCCGTAGATCTCGGACAGCTCGCGCTCGGTGGGGAGTTGATAGCCTGCCGGCAGCTCCTGGTCGATCTGCCGGCGCAGGTCGCGCTGTACCTGGGCCCACGCCGGCATGGGTGAGCGCTTGTCGACGGGCCGGGCGAAGGTACGTACCGGATCGGTCGTCGGGACACGGGCGACGGACACGGGCGACAGCTCCCCCTCGGCTCTTTGCGGGCCGGCGGCACGCGGCAGCGCAATTGGTGCTGATGTTATCACCTAACAGCCCGTGCCGCGCACCACCGCCGGCTCAGACGGCGAGCTTGATGTGGCTGGCGTCCATGTTCACCGCCCCGCCCCGGAACGGCGGGCGCCCCCAGCGGGCGGCGGCACCGGCCGCGAACCAGGTACCGGCGACGGCGGTGGCGAGGTCACGGACGAGCCAGGCGTCCGGGGTGTCGGCGGTCACGGGAGTGCCGGCGCTCACCGGGGTGTCGGTGGGCTGCCGGTCGGGGGGCGGGGCGGGGGGCGCGGCCCCCCCCCGGGGTCTAGGGCCCCCCCCCCCCGGAGCGCGGCCCCCCCCCCACCTCGAGGTCCTCGGTGGTCACCGGCACGTCCCGGTCGGCCGGCGGGCCGCCGAACTCCACGGTGACCACGCA
>NZ_JBHYUG010000125.1:0-20743 GCF_042749375.1 Streptomyces sp. NPDC059477
CGCCATCCGGCGGGCAGGGCCTCCAGCAGCGCGTGGGCGAGATGGCGGGGGGTGAGGCCGGCGGCCTTGAGGACGTCGGCCCGTGAGCCGTGGTCGAGGAAGCGCTGCGGGAGGCCGAAGACGCGCACCGGCAGGCCCGACCCGGCGTCGCTCAACACCTGGGCGACGCGCGCCCCGACGCCGCCGACCCGGCCGCTGTCCTCGACCGTGGCGACCAGCGCGTGTTCGGCGGCGAGCGCGGTCAGCTCGGGTGGCACCGGCTTGATCCAGCGGGGGTCCACGACGGTGACGCCGACGCCCCGCTCGGCCAGCCGCCGGGCGACATCCAGGCAGGTGGCGGCCATGGCGCCGACGGAGACCAGGAGAATGTCGGGACGCTCGGCGCGGTGCAGGACGTCCAGCTCGGCGTAGACGTCCACGGCCGGGATGTCCGCTCCGCTGGAGCCCTTGGGGAAGCGCAGGGCGGTGGGGCCGTCGTCGCAGGCCACGGCCTCCCACAGGGCGCGGCGCAGGGTGGCGGCGTCGCGTGGGGCGGCCAGCCGCAGGCCGGGCACCAGGTTCAGCAGCGACAGGTCCCACATGCCGTTGTGCGAGGGGCCGTCGTCGCCGGTCACCCCGGCCCGGTCCAGGACGAAGGTGACCGGGGCGCGGTGCAGGGCCACGTCCATGAGGAGCTGGTCGAAGGCCCGGTTGAGGAAGGTGGCGTACAGCGCGACGACGGGGTGCACCCCGCCCAGGGCGAGCCCGGCGGCGGTGGTCACGGCGTGCTGTTCGGCGATGCCGACGTCGATGACGCGCTCGGGGTGGCGGCGGGCGAACTCGCTGAGCCCGGTCGGGCCGAGCATGGCCGCGGTGACGGCGACCACGTCCGGCCGGTCGGCGGCGAGGGCGGCCAGCTCGCTGCCGAACACGGATGTCCAGCTGGGCGCGGATGCCGGCGGCCGGGCGGAGGCGGCGCGCACGGCGTGGAAGCGGTCCGTGTCGTCCTGCTCGGCGGGGAGGTGGCCACGGCCCTTCTCGGTGACGCAGTGCACCACCACGGGCCTGCGCAGGGCGACGGCCTCGCGCAGCGCCCGCTCGACGGCCTCGATGTCATGGCCGTCCACCGGGCCGATGCAGGCGAGCCCCAGGCTCTCGAACAGGGCGTGCGGGGCGTCGCCCGCGCGCAGGTCGGCGAGGTGGCCGGCGACGGCTCCGGCGGTGGCGGCGTAGGAGCGGCCGTTGTCGTTGAGGACCACGACGACGGGGCGTTCGGGGGCCGCCGCGATGTTGTTGAGGGCTTCCCAGGCCATGCCGCCGGTGAGCGCGCCGTCGCCGACCACGGCGACCACGGCGCGGTCGCTCCGCCCGAGCAGGGCGTTGGCGCGGGCGAGGCCGTCCGCCCAGGACAGGGCGGTCGAGGCGTGGGAGTTCTCGATGACGTCGTGCTCGGACTCGGCGCGGCTGGGGTAGCCCGACATGCCGCCGGTGCGGCGGAGCGTGGCGAGGGCCTCGGTGCGGCCGGTGAGGATCTTGTGGACGTAGGCCTGGTGGCCGGTGTCCCACAGGATCTTGTCGCGGGGGGAGTCGAAGACGCGATGCAGGGCGATGGACAGTTCGACGACCCCGAGGTTGGGGCCGAGGTGGCCGCCGTTGGCGGTGCAGGTGTCCACCAGCAGGCGCCGGATCTGCGGGGCCAGTTCGCGGGCGGCGTGCGGGGTCAGGGCGCGCAGGTCCTCCGGCCCCCGGATGTCCTCCAGGCGTGACATGGCGCAACCCTCTTTCTCCGGTAATGGATTCATCGCACTCCGTCGGGTGCGGGCGAGACCTCGCCGGCCAGCGGGGTACGCGGGACGCGGCCGGTGACCGGGTCGGCCAGCCGGCCGGGCATGGAGAACACGACGTCCTCGGCGATGCCCCGCTGAAGCGCGACCCGGTCGAAGCCCAGTGCGGCGAGCCGGGAGACGAGCCCGTCGACGAGGATCTCCGGAGCGCTGGCCCCGGCGCTGATGCCGACCGACGACACATTTCTCAGCCAGGCCGCTTCGAGGTGCGCTGCGTCGGGCACCAGATGGGCGGCGGCGCCGTGGTCGCGGGCCACCTCGACCATGCGCAGCGAGTTGCTGGAGTTGTGCGAGCCGACGATCAGGACGAGGTCGTTGTCGCGGGCGAGGTCCTTGACGGCGTTCTGCCGGTTCTGGCTGGCGTAGCAGATGTCGTCGCCGGGGGTGATCAGGTCGCTGAAGCGGGTGCGCAGGGCCGCGACGACGCGCGCGGTCTCGTCGAAGGAGAGGGTGGTCTGGGTGAGGACGGCGACCGGGGTGTCGTCGGCCAGGTCCAGGCGCCGTACGTCGTCCTCGGTCTCGATGACGACGATCCGGTCGGGGGCCTCGCCGAGCACGCCCTCGACCTCTTCGTGGCCCTCGTGCCCGACGAGGAGGATGGTGCGGCCGTCGCGGGCGAAGCGCACGGCTTCCTGGTGGACCTTGGAGACCAGCGGGCAGGTCGCGTCGATGACTTCGAGCCGCCGGCCGGCGGCGGCGGTGCGCACTCCCGGGGCGACGCCGTGCGCGGAGAAGACACAGACCGCGCCCTGCGGGACCTCCTCCTCGCTGTCGACGAAGACCGCGCCGCGCTTTTGCAGCTCCGAGACGATGTAGTGGTTGTGCACGATCTCCTTGCGCACGTACACCGGCGCCCCGTGCAGGTCCAGTGCCCGTTCGACGATGCCGATGGCCCGCCGTACGCCCGCGCAGAAGCCGCGCGGCTGGGCCAGGACGACGTTGCCTGCGCTCATGTGTCACCGCCGGCCGGGGCGGGGACGGCGAGGGTGGTCCGGCGCGGGGTGCGGGCGTCCAGCCGCAGGCGCAGCCGGCGCGGGTGGTAGACGGTGGCCAGCGGGACCGGGCGGATGTCCATGCCGGGCTCGCAGGTGACCCGCCAGCGGCCGAGGATGGTGGCGAGTCCCAGGGTGGCCTCGGTCCGTGCGTAGAGGTCGCCGATGCACTTGCGGGCGCCGGTGCCGAAGGGCACGTAGGCGTGGCGGGCGGCGGGCGCGACGCGGTCCGGGAGCCAGCGGTCGGGGTCGAACCGCTCGGGGGTGTCGAAGGCGTCCTCGTACCGGGCGACCGCGGCGGGGCTGAAGACGACGGTGGAGCCGGCGGGCAGCCGGCGGCCCGCGAGTTCGGCCGGGGCGGCGGTGAGGCGGGTGAACAGCCAGGCCGGCGGGTGCAGGCGCAGGGTCTCGGAGATGATCCGGTCGGCCAGCGAGAGGTTCGGCAGGTCGTCCCACTGCGGGGCGCGGCCGTCGAGGACGGTGTCGATCTCGTCGTAGAGCGCGGCCTCGATCTCCGGGTGCTGGGAGAGGAGGTAGAAGACCCAGGTGAGGGTGCCGGCGACGGTCTCGGTGCCGGCCGCCATGACGGTGATGACCTGGTCGTGGATCTCCTTGTCGGCGAGCCGGCCGCCGTCGTCGTCGCGGGCGGCGAGCAGGGCGGCGAGCAGGTCGTCGCGCTCGGTGCCGGAGCTGCGGTAGTCGTCGATGAGGTGCTGGGTGGTCTCGTGCAGGAAGTCCAGGTTGCGCCGGTAGCGGCGCTGGGACGGCAGGGGCAGCCGGCGGATCGAGGACGGCAGGAACATCTGCCGGAACAGGCCGTTGAGGACGACGTCGAAGGATCGTTCCACCTTCGCCGCCAGTTCGGGGCTGACGGGGGTGGAGTACAGGGTGCGGCCGACCGTGCGCAGGGCCATGCCGTACATCTCCTGGAAGGCGTCGACGACCATGCCGTCCCGCCAGCGTGAGGCCGTGTCCTCGATCTCGGCGTGCATGGCCTCGGCGTAGCGCTTGAGCTGGCCGCGGGTGAACGCCGACTGCATCAGGCGGCGCTGGCGGCGGTGGTCGGCGAACGGGCAGGTGACCAGGCCGTTGCCGGCGATGTCGCGGGCGCGGTCGTAGAAGACGCCGCCCTTGTCGAAGACCCGGTCGTTGGTCAGGACGTGCCGCAGCAGGTCGGGGTGGGTCGGGACGTAGGCGGGGGTGGGGCCGATCTTGATCTCGACCAGGTCGCCGTGGGCCGCGAGCGAGGTCATGAAGTCCACGGGGTGACGCATCATCTGGAGGGCGTGTCCCACGACGGGGAGCGCCCCGGGCGCGGCTCCCGCCGAGAAGGTGGTCTGCTCGGTCATACGGTTCTCAACTTCCCCTCTTTGCCTGTCGGGTGGAGCTGCTACTAGCGGGTGGTGCGGCCCAGTTCCTCCAGGTAGCCCTGGGCGCCGGCGGCGAGCGCGAACTCGGCGTCGTAGCGGCCCGAGGAGCGGTGCCAGTCGTAGGAGCCGCGGATCACGGTGCGCACGGCGTCGTCGCGGTAGCGCTCCAGGGCCTCGCGCTCGGCGTCGTCGAGCCGGTAGATGTCGCCGACCTTCGGCAGGCAGGACTCCAGCAGGAGGTACTGCTCCAGGCGGGCGCGGACCTCGTTCTGCATATGGGCGACGCTGCGGTCCTTGGACCAGCCGTGCTCCCGGCGCAGGATCATGACCATGTTGTTCTGCTCGCCGCGGGCCTCTTCCTTCTCCAGCGAGGCGATGTCGTTGAGCAGCAGATTGACGTCGACGGCGATCTGGAGCATCGCGGAGAGCACGGCGCTGTCGAAGACCCGGTGCGGCACTTCGAAGCGGCCCGCGCGCTCGGCGAGGTCGACCGTGGGCTGCACCCCGATGGTCTGCCGGCGCACGCCCAGGTACTGGGCCGCGGAGGTGTAGGGCGTGTCGTGGAAGCGGCTCTCCGCCTCGTCGATGTAGCCCTGGAAGTAGCCGCGCCAGTGCCGGGCGCTGCGCGCGCACCAGGCGGGTGTCATGCCCTCGCTGGTGCGCCGCCAGATGTCGGCGAAGCCATGGGCGATGGGGGGCGCGCTGTCGGGCAGGGGGCCGTCGAGCGCCGCCGCGACCGCGTCGGTGAGCTGTGCGGTCTCCTCGGGGTTCGCGCCGCGCGGCCCGTCGAAGAGGTCGTCGAAGAGGAAGAACCACGACATCAGGTCGACGCCCAGGTCCAGGTCGGCGCCCGTGGCGTGCGGGTAGAAGCGGGAGGCCAGGTCGGCGTAGCCACCGCGCAGATGGCGTGCCGCCGCCTCCTCGGACCTGATCAGCCCGAGCGACCGGGGCCAGACGAGTTGCTCGGCGTCGGCCCGTGCGTGATCCGGGCTCTGCCGGCCCGGCAAGGGGATGTGGAAATCGACGTCCTGGGGCATGAGGGGATCCTTCGGGGTGGGTGGCGGAAGGACAGTGGGCATGGCGGTGCCCTGGCGTGGGGTGTACTGCCCTGATCGGAGGGTCAGAAGTCAGAAAAGGGGCATACGGGTAGGGGGCCGGCCCGGTCTCAGCCCTCTCGGTCGACGACGAACCGCCCGAGCGCGAGCAGCTCGTCCCGCGCGCCGGCGTCCAGCTCGGCGCCGCGCAGCGCGGCCTCGGCCAGCGCCATCCGCCGGGCGGCCTCGGCAAGCGCCCAGTGCCGGCCGCCGGCGCCCTCGATCAGGCCGGCCACCCGCCGCAGCTGCTCCTCGTCGGCTTCGCCGGGGGTGGTGAGCCAGCGGGCCAGTTCGTCGCTGAGCGGGCCGTGCTGGTTCAGTGCGTGGCTCACCGGCAGGGATTTCTTGCGGGAGCGCAGATCGGAGTGGACCGGCTTGCCGGTGACGGCCGGGTCGCCCCAGATGCCGAGCACGTCGTCGACGAGCTGGAAGGCGATGCCGAGCTGGTCGCCGTAGAGCGCCAGCGCGTCCACCGTCGCCTCCGGTGCCCCGGCGAGGACGGCGCCGATCGCGGCGCTCGCCGACAGCAGCGCGCCGGTCTTGCCGGCGGCCATGTCGACGCATTCGTCGACCGTGACGTGCGAGCGCTGTTCGAAGGCGAGGTCCTGGACCTGGCCGCGGATCAGGTTCCGGGTGGTGCGGGCCAGCAGCCGGGCCGCGGGGGCGGCCGTCGGCAGCCCGGTGTCCAGGAGCACCTCCTGGGCGAGCGCCAGCATCGCGTCACCGGTGAGGATGGCGCCCGCGGGGCCCCACAGTTTCCATACCGTGCGGCGGTGGCGGCGCTCCTCGTCGCCGTCCATCAGATCGTCGTGCACCAGGGAGAAGTTGTGCACCAGTTCCACGGCGACGGCGCCGGGCAGGGCCACCTCCGGTGGTGCGCCGACCGCCTGGGCCGACAGCAGCGCGAGTGCCGGACGGACGGCCTTGCCGGCGTCGGCGCTGGTGGGCGCGCCGCCGGCGGTGATCCAGCCGAAGTGGTAGGACGCCTGGTGACGTGAGCGGTGGTCGAGCCGGTCGACGGCGGCGCGCAGTGCCGGGGTGATGGTGATCCGGCTGTGGCGCAGACAGGCGGGGGCGGTGCTCATAGGGCGGCCTCCGTGCGCCAGGGGTCGGCCGGGTCGTCGAAGATGCTGACGACCTGGCGCAGGACGCGCCGTTCGGCCGGGTCGAACGCCTGCTTGGCGTGGACGGTGCCGAGCTGGTCCCACATGACGATGTCGCCGGGCTGCCAGGTGTGCGCGTAGGTGTGGCGGGGCCTGCCCGCGTGCGAGAGCAGTTCGTCGAGCAGCTTGCGGCTCTCGTCGGGGGCGAGGTCCACGATCCGCTCGGTGTTCAGGGTGCTGATGTAGACCGACCGGCGGCCGGTGCGCGGATTGCGGGCGATCAGCGGATGGATGGTGGAGGTGCCGTCCTCGGGCTGGATCTGTTCGCCGCTCTCGCCGAGGGACACCTCCCGCTGGAGCCGCTCCTCGATGGTCTCCTCGTAGCCGGTGCGCAGGGCGTGGCGGACCCGGTAGGAGTGCAGGCTCCGGCGCTCTTGCGGCGACAGCGACTCGTACAGGGCGTACATGTCGGTGAAGAGGGTCTCCCCGCCGCCGGAGGAAGGCACTTCCACGGCTTCCAGGAAGCCGACCTGGGAGACGCGGGGGCGGAAGGAGTAGTCGGTGTGCCAGCCCATCCAGCCGGCGTCGCCGACGCCGATCCGGCGGCCGTCCTCCTCCAGGTGGGAGACGATCAGGATCTCGTTGTGGTCGGGGTGGGCGCCGCTGGTCAGACCGGTCTTCGGGATGTGTCCGAAGCGGCGGCCGAAGGCGAGGAACTCCTCGTAGGAGGGGGTCTCGTGGCCGCGGAAGACGAGTACGAGATGTGTGTCGAGCGCCGCCCAGATCTTCTCGAACTGGGTCCTGTCCATGTCGCCGGCGACATGGGCGCCGTGCACGACGGCGCCGAGAGCGGCGCCGGGTATCGGCCTCACGTCCATGGGCGTTGCCGCCTTTCGCAGAAGGGTGGGGTGGTCAGCGCAGTTCGAGGCCGGCGAGGTCGCCCGCCTCGCGCCAGCGCCGGAGGATGTTCACGAACTCCACCGAGCCGCCGCCGTAGCTGGAGTTGAGCAGGGGCAGTCCGCTCGGGTCGCCCTCGTTGTTGTAGAGGCCGGGCGTGCAGTTCTCCAGGAAGTCCAGGTCGTTGGTGGCCAGCCGGAGGATCTCCTCGACCCATTCCTTCTCACCGGCCTCGGACGCCTCCACGACCCGGTGGCCACGCTCCTCGACGCGGCCGACGATGTGCGCGAGGTGCCGGGTCTGCTCGCCCAGCATGTAGGCGATGTTGACATGCCGGCCGGCCTGGGCCTTGGACAGGATGAAGCAGTTGGGGAAGCCGTGCACCTGGAGTCCGTGCAGGGTGTGCGCCCCGTCCGCCCATTTCTCCGACAGCCGCACACCGTCGCGGCCGACGATGTCGTAGCCGGCCCGGTCGGTGTACGGGACGGCGAACTCGTGCTCGTAGCCGGTGGCGAACACCAGGCAGTCGACCGGGTACTCCTGGCCGTTCGCGACGACCCCGGCCGGGGTGAGCCGCTCCACGCCCCGCCCCTGGGTGTCGACCAGGGTCACGTTGGGCCGGTTGAAGGTCTGGAGGTAGCCGTCGTGGAAGCAGGGCCGCTTGCAGTACACGCGGTAGTAGGGCTTGAGGGCGGCGGCGGTCGCCGGGTCGCTGACCACGCTGTCGATCCGGGCGCGCAGCTCCTCCATCTTGCGGAAGTCCGCCCGTTCGGCCGCGAGCGCCCGCTCCGTCGGGTCGCCCCCGGTGTCGCCGGTGGGCAGGATCGCGGCGGCCAGCTGGGCCGTGGTCTGGGTCCAGCGGTCCTGGACCAGGTCCTCGTCCTGCGGGACCCCGGAGGTCAGCGCGTGGAAGTTCTCCATCCGGCGCTGCTGCCAGCCCGGTTCGAGACGGTCCGCCCAGCCGGGCGGGGTGGGCCGGTTGCCGCGGACGTCGACCGCGGCCGGGGTGCGCTGGAAGAGGACGAGCCGTTCGGCCCACTCGGCGAGGTGCGGGGCGACCTGGATGGCCGTCGAGCCGGTGCCGATGACGCCGACCGTCTTGTCCCGCAGCCTGGTCAGGTTGCCGGTGCTGTCGCCGCCGGTGTAGTCGAAGTCCCAGCGGCTGGTGTGGAAGGAGTGCCCGGCGAAGGTGTCGAGGCCCGGCAGTCCGGGGAGTTTGGGGCGGTGCATCAGGCCGATCGACATGGCCACGTACCGGGCCCGGATCAGATCCCCGCGGTCGGTGCTCACCAGCCACTGGCCCGCGGTCTCGTCCCAGCGCAGTTCGGTGACGGCGGTCTGGAAGAGGGCGTCGCGGTAGAGGTCGTACCGGTGGGCGATCCGCTGGAGGTGGGCGAGGATCTCGGGCCCGGTGGAGTACTTCTCGGTGGGGATCGTGCCGGTCTCCTCGAGCAACGGCATGTAGATGTAGCTCTCGACGTCGCACCGCACGCCCGGGAAGCGGTTCCAGTACCAGGTGCCGCCGACGTCACCGGCCTCGTCGATCAGCCGGATGCGTTCCAGGCCGGTCTCCTCGCGCAGGTGGGCGCCGGTCAGCAGGCCGCCGATGCCGGCGCCGACGACGGCGATGTCCACCTCGTCGGTGAGCGGCTCGCGCTCGGTCCGCTCGGTGTAGGGGTCGCGCGCGTAGCGGCTGAGGTCGCCGCGCGCGAACCGGTAGCTGCGGCCGGCGCTGCGCTTGTCGCGTTCCTGCCGGTATTTCTCCCGTACCGCGGCCAGGTCGATGGTCACTGTTTCATCGCCGCGGTCGTCGCTTTCGGCTCGGGGCACAGTTCCTCCTCGGGGGACGGGGGCGGAAGGGAGACATGACGCCGTACGTCGTCGAACTGATCGCGCAGCCGCAGCGGGGCGTCCGGGTTGCTGAAGAGATAGAAGCGGTCGGAGCCGAGGGCGTCCCCCACGAGCCGGGCGACGTCGTCGGCGCTCACGGAGGTGTCGCCGCCCGCGTCGCGCGGCGCCGTCAGGCCGTGGACCATGGGCGTGTCGACCCGGCCGGGGCACAGCACCGACACCCGCACCGCGGTGCCCCGCAGATCGGCGCGCAGACTGCGGGCGATGGCGAGGTCGGCGTGTTTGGAGGCGGCGTAGGCGGCGCTGCCGGCGCCGACGACGAAGGCGGACATCGAGGCGGTGTGGATCAGATGGGCGGGCCGGCCGCGCTCCAGCAGCCGGGGCACGAAGGCGCGGGCCACCAGGAGATGCGCCCAGTGGTTGACCTCGAAGACCTGCCGCATCCGCGCCAGCGGCACCTCCCACAGGGGCTGTCCCACGGGGCCGATGACCCCGGCGTTGTTGCACACCACGTCGATGTCGCCGAGCAGACCGAACGCCGTGTCCGCGAGCCGTGCGACGGTGTCCGGGTCGGTCAGGTCGGCGGTCACGGCGGTGACCTGGGCGCCCTGTGCGGTGAGTTCGGCGGCCCTGTGGTGCAGGGCGTCGCCCGCGATGTCCGCCATGACCACGCGGGCGCCTGCGCGGGCGAAGCGGGCGCTGAGGGCGAGGCCTATGCCGCTGGCCGCGCCGGTCACCACGGCTGTCCTTGTCGGTAAGTGCACTTGGCTTCCTCCGCTTCTGCGCGCGGGCACGCCGGACGAGGGCGTGCCGCAGCCCACCAGAAGGTCTGGATCGGCTCGCGCGAGGTGGGGGGTGGGGGGTGGGGGGTGGGGGGTGGGGGGTGAAGGTGTCAGCTGGGATGGGTGTCAGCTGGGGTCGGGGAGCTTCAGGCTGATCACGAGCACGATCATCGAGAGACCGGCCAGGAGGGCGAGCACGAGCACGGCCGCCGACGCCGTCGACAGCCAGTCGGCCAGGGAGATGTAGAGGGTTCCGCAGACGGTCGCGCCGAGCGCGGTCGCCATCTGCTGGCTGGTCACCAGCACACCGCTGCCCATGCCGGCCTGTGCGGGGGGCACGTCGGCGAGGATCAGCCGGAACAGCGTCGGGCCGATCAGGGCCGCGCCGGCGCCGAAGAGGCCGATCCCGACGAGCACGAGCGCCAGGGAGGGGTGCGGCCAGCCCAGCCACATCACCAGCGCCAGCAGCAGCAGACCCACGCCCTGGACGAGGGCGCCCAGGGTGACGATCCGGCTGCCCAGGGCCGCGGCGATCCTCGGGGTGAACAGCGTGACGGCGAAGAACGCTCCGGCGAACGGCGTCAGCACCCCGCCGGAGGCGAGCCCGCCGAGGCCGAAGTGCCCCTGGGCGACCAGCGCGTAGACGAACAGGAAGCCGGCGAAGCCGGCCGAGAACGGCACCACCGCCGCGAGTCCGGTGCGCAGCCCCGGATGGGACAGCACCGTCGGGGACAGCAGCGGTGAGCCGCCCCGCGCCTCCAGCCGGCGCTCGGCCCGCGCCAGCGCCAGCGCCGAGACGGCGGCGAGCACGAGCAGCGACCACAGCCACAGCGGCCAGCCCAGGTCGGGGCCCGCGACGACCACGGCCAGGACACAGATCATGGTGGCACCGAACAGCGCGGTGCCCAGCGGGTCGAAGCCCGGCTTCCGGTCGGCCCGGGTCGCGGGGACGCGCCGGACGGCCAGCAGCGCGGCCACGCCGATCGGCACATTGATCGCGAAGACGGACCGCCAGCCGATCCCGGCGATGTCCAGCGAGACCAGCAGTCCGCCCAGGATCTGCCCGATGACCATGCCGACGGCCGCGGTGGCGCCGTACCTGCCGATCGCACGGGCGCGCGTCTGCCCCTCGGTGGCCGCCTGGATCGTCGCCAGCACCTGCGGTACGAGCATGGCGGCGGCGGCACCTTGCAGCAGCCGGGCCGCGACGAGGAACTCGATGGTCGGGGCGAGTCCGCACAGCGCCGAGGTGACGGTGAACGCCGCGAGCCCGTAGGCGTACAGGCGCCGTCTGCCGAAGGCGTCGCCGAGCCGTCCGCCCAGTACCAGGCCGAGGGCGTAGGTGAGGCCGTAGCCGGACACCACCAGTTCCAGTGCGGCGGGGCCGCCGTGCAGGTCGTCACTGATCGAGCTAAGCGCCACATTGACGATGGAGGCGTCCACGATGGACAGGGCGTATCCGGTGAGCACCACCAGGAGGGCGATGCCGCTGAGTCCCGCGGCGGCCGGTTCGGCGGCGGCCGGGGGCGCCGGTGTCGCGTCGGGCTCCGTCAGAGGGGGGAGGCCCTCGCGGTTCGTCATGCGCTGCCTACCCGGGCGTTGGTGAGGGGACGGTGGGGACGGGTGCGGGGGGACGATGTCACTCGACGGTGGTGGGGGTGCCGGTGATCTTCGACAGGATTCCCTTGGAGGCGTCCTTCGCGGACTGGGTCCAGGGGGTCAGTGCGTTGAACCCGCGGTGCGAGGAGGCGGGCTGGATGCGGGTGTCCATCGACATCCGCATGCCGGCCGGGTCCGCCGAGACATTGGGGATGGACTTGTGACACATGTAGGCGTGGAAGAGGATCACGTCGCCCGGTTCCATGGGCGAGAACAGCAGCTGCTCGTCCGCGCCGAACTCCTGTGCCGGGATGCCTCGTACGGCGTGGCCGAAGCGGCGGAAGTGCTCGGTGACGACGTGCTCGCGCGGGCCCTTCCTGTGGCTGCCGTCGGCGACGGCGACGCCGCCTATGCCCTGGGTGGTCGGGAGCAGCGGTATCCAGGCGGTGCGGAAGTCTTTGTTCGGGCCGATGTAGAAGCCGTCCTGGTGCAGCGGGGTCAGAAAGCTCGGCTCAGCGGAGCCCGCGGCGGAGGGGTAATAGCGGATCGTCGTCGACTTGAAGACGTAGGCGGGCTCGCCCAGGACCTTGTCCCAGAGGGCGCGGGTCGAGGGGTGGTTCCACAGGTCGTCGTACTTGACGTGGTCGTGCATCGCCACTTCGTCGACCGCCTCGAAGGACTCGATGGTGAGGGTGTCGAGCGTAGTACCGGGGGCGGCGTGGCCGAGTGCGATCAGGCCCGAGAGCATCTGCTCGGCGGCGGTCCGCACGAGGGCGCGGTCCAGGGCGCCGCGTAAGTAGAGGTAGCCGTGCTCCTCGTAGAACGAGTCGAGGGCCGCGCGGTCGTCGAGCAGCGGCGTGCAGTCGACGTAGTCGCTGAAGGTGTCGGTCATGGTTCCTTGTCCTGGTGGCGGGTGTGCGGGGGATGCCGGGGGGAGCGGGGGAAGGAGCGTCAGCGGCCGGGCCGGGCCGACGACTTCGATGGCGTCGGGTGCGGCGGAGGTGACGAGGGACGACCGCCGGGGACGGCCGGTGCCGACGCTCAGGAGGGTGGGGCGGCCGGGCCGGTCAGTGGGCCGATCCGGTGAGCGTGCGCCGACGGCTGTGATCCCTCACAGCCGTCACGCCAGGTGATGCTCTGGCGAGGCAATCGAATCACAGCTTATATAGTTCTGCGATACATTTCTAGGGTGACTTCCGCAAAGCGCACCGCGCACGACACCGACCTGGACGTGGGCGACCTCACCCGGGCCATCGAGAGCTTCAACCGCTACTACATCCGGCTTCCCGCTGTGCGGAAGCTGTCGTTCACGATGCTCTCCGTGCTGGACACGTTGGCCGTCAGCGGCCCGAAACGGCTGTCCGAGCTGGTCAGGACCGAGCAGATGAGCCAGCCGGGGCTCACCCAGCTGGTCACCCGCCTCGAACGCGACGGCCTCGTGGAACGCAGACCGGACCCGGCGGACGGCCGGGCCTCCCTCGTCCACATCACCGAGGCCGGCCGCGAGATCGGCGTGTCCCGGGACGCGGACCGCAGCCGTCATCTGCACCCTCTCGTCGCCCAGTTGACGCCCGGGGAACGTCAGGCGATCGCGGCGGCCCTGCCGGCCCTGGCCCGGCTGGCGGAACTCGGGAACAGCCAGGCCGCACAGCGGTGAGCCGTACGACATGACCGGGGTTTCGTGCGCCGTGCGACATGAGGGGTTTCGCCGGATCCCGCGGCCACCGCCCGATCGTCGGTCCACACCGCTCGCGGTGACCACCGGGGCCGCAGCCGGTCATCGGCGCCGCTCAGAACGTCACGGGGATCTCATCGAACCCGCCGGTGATCCGGTGCTCCTGCCAGCGCAGTGACTCCTCGGGCACCGCGAGCCGGAGGTCGGGGAGTCTGCGGAACAGCCGCTCGAACACCGCGGTCAGCTCGATCCGGGCCAGCACACGGCCGACGCAGTGCCGGGTGCCGTGCCCGAACGCCAGGTGCGACTTGGGCCTCTCCCGGGTCAGGTCGAGCCGGTCGGCGTCGGGGAACGCCCGGCCGTCGATGTTGGCCGCGCCGATGGCCAGCAGCACCGCGTCCCCGGTCCGGATCACCGTCTCGCCGACGGTGATGTCGCTGTGCGCGTAGCGGGGTATCAGCGCGTTGGATCCCTTGCCGCCGACACCCAGGCGCAGGGTCTCCTCGACCGCGGCCGGCGCGAGTTCGGGATGCTCGGCCAGCAAGGCGCGCTGAGCCGGATCGCGCAGCAGCAGCAGGGTGCCCAGGTCGATACGCGCGATGGTGGTCTCATAGCCGAACAGCAGCACGGCGTTGCCCAGATGCGCGATGGACGCGTCGGACAGTGCGCCGTCCTTTTCGGCGATCAGCTCGGACAAAAGGTCGTCGCCCGGCTCGATTCGCTTGCGCGCCACCAATTCTGTCGTGTAATCGACCACCTGTTGAAAGGTGTTCGCCGAGTGCCGGGTGTCGCTCTCGTCGAAGGTGCCTCTCGCCCATTGCCCGAATCGATCCCGGTCGGCCAGCGGCACGCCGAGCAGATCGCAGATCACCATGGTCGGCAACGGGAACGACAGCGCGTGGTGCAGGTCGGCCGGGGCGGGGCCGGCGGCCATCTCGTCGAGCAGTTCGTCCACATGCCGCTCGATCCGGGGCTTCATGAGGCGCATCCGGCGCGTGGAGAACCGGGGCACGAGCAGGTCCCTCATCTGGGGATGCTCGGTGGCCTCGGTGGCGTGGTCGTCCCCGGCCATCAGCGCCATCATGGTGCTCCGGGCCGTGCTCTTGGCCGACCGGCGCGGGTTGGGGTCGCTGAGACCGAGCCGGCGGTCGGCGAGCAGTGACCGCACCTCGTCGTAGCGGGTGACCAGCCAGGCGTCCTCACCGGCGGTCCGCACCCTGGAGATCGGCCCCTCCTGCTGAAGTGCGCGCATTCGGGGCGCGATGCCTATGGCGGCGGGATTGTCGAACGGTAACTTCGGGAGTTCGTTCATGAATTCATGCTCACACGCCCAGATTTTTGGTGTCAATATTCTTCGCTCAGGAATTTCACCGGTCAGGCCCATGTGAATTGACCGTGGGAACGACAGAAAAATGGCATGCCTATTCCCGACGCCCGGAGGGACTCCGGCGCCTTTTTTTGCAGGTCTTTTCTGGAGAATTGCGCTGACCCGGCATGCGCTCTGGTGAACTCGCCGCGAGCCGTCCCGCCGGCGAGCAGCTCGCCGAGCGCCTCGTCGGAGGCCGCGCGAATTTCGTGAACGTACCACGCAGTTCTCCGGGGCTCCATGCCGAGCCGTCACGTTCGGGCCAGGCGCGGACAGACCTGTCCGGAATTGGTTCGCCGCCGGGGCGGCGGTCGTCGACGACGCCGAGCGGATCTCCTTAGGGGCACCTAGGGGTGTCGGGTCGTCGACGGCGGCTCCTAGCGTGCCAGGGACGGCCGGCGCCGGGCCGGACCCGCCGCGGCACCGCCGCTTCCGTACCCCCCACCCCGCACCCACCCTCCCGTGCGAAGAGGACATCATGACTGCATCCGCAGAGCCGGCCGGTGACGCCGCGCTGCCGGAGTTCCCCATGCGGCGGGCCTGTCCGTTCAGTCCGCCGGCCGCCTACGCCGAGCTGCGCGAGAGCGAACCGGTCTCCCGCGCGCGGCTCAGGGTCGACTCCAAGGCCACCTGGCTGATCACCCGGCACGACCTGTACAAGAAGGTGCTCGGGGACGACCGGGTCAGCGCCAACCTGAAGCTGCCCGGCTACCCCCTCCAGGTCCCGGTACCCCAGGAGATCCTCCAGTCGGTGCCGCTGACCTTCCTGTCCATGGACCCGCCGGACCACACCGTGCAACGCCGCATGCTGGCCCCCGAGTTCAGTGTCCGGCGGATGCGGGAGCTGCGCGAGCGGGTCCAGCAGATCGTGGACCAGCAGATCGACCAGCTGCTCGCCAAGGGCGCCGACGGCCCGGTCGACCTGGTCACCGCGCTCGCCCTGCCGGTGCCGTCCTTCGTCATCTGCGAACTGCTCGGTGTCCCCTACGAGGACCACGGCCGGTTCGAGGACTGGGCGTGGGCCATCATGAACCACGACATCAGCGACGAGGACCGGGGCCGCGCGCACTACGAGCTGGACCGGTACGTCGACGGGCTGGTCACCGCCAAGGAGCGCGAGCCGGGCGACGACATGATCAGCCGGCTCATCGAGTTCAACCGGCGCACACCCGCCGTCGAGCACTCCGACATCGTCAGCATGTCCAAGCTGATGCTGGTCACGGGGCACGAGACCACCGCCAACATGATCGCCCTCGGGGTGCTGGCCCTGCTGGAGCACCCCGAGCAGCTGACCGCCGTCCGCGACGACCCCGCGCTGATGCCGAAGGCGGTGGAGGAACTGCTGCGCTACTTCTCCATCTCCGACGCGGGCACCGCGCGCGTCGCCCTGGCGGACATCGAGATCGGCGACGTCACCATCCGGGCCGGTGAGGGCATCCTTCCGCTGAACAACGCCGCCAACCACGACGAGCGGGTCTTCCCCGACCCCGACCGCCTCGATGTGCGCCGCGAGGCCCGCAGCCAGCTGGCGTTCGGCTACGGCGTCCACCAGTGCATCGGCCAGAACCTGGCCCGCATGGAACTGGACGTCGTCTACACCACGCTGTTCCGCCGGGTCCCCACCCTGCGGCTGGCCGCGCCCGTCGAGGAACTGAGGTTCAAGGACGACGCCATCGTCTACGGCCTGTACGAGCTGCCCGTCACCTGGTGACGAGCCGCCCGGCCCCGCCGCCTCCCCCCTCCCAGGTCCCCCGAAAGGCAGCCATGACCCAGTCCGCCGACACCGTGCCCGAGGCGGGGCCGCCGCTCGCGCGGTTCCCCATGCGCCGCACCTGTCCGTTCAGCGAGCCCGGCGAGTACGCGGCCCTGCGCGCCGACGAGCCGGTCTCGCGGGCCGCGCTGAAGGTGAACGGCAAACCGGCCTGGCTCATCACCCGGCACGACGATGTCCGGCAGGTGCTGGGCGATCCCCGGGTCAGCTCCAACCTCAAACTCCCGGGCTACCCGCACCAGTTCCACATCCCCGAGGAGCTGCTGGCACAGGTCCGGCTGATGCTGCTGAACATGGACCCGCCGCAGCACACCGCCCAGCGGCGGATGCTCATCCCGGAGTTCACCGCGCGCCGGGTGCGCGAGCTGCGCCCGCGCATCGAGGAGATCGTCGAGGAGCGGGTGGCCGCGATGCTCGCCGCCGGCGGCCCGGTCGACCTGGTCACCGCCCTCGCCCTGCCGGTGCCCTCGCTGGTCATCTGCGAACTGCTCGGCGTGCCCTACGAGGACCACGCCCGGTTCGAGGAGTGGTCGGCGGCCATGATGAACCACGACCTGAGCCCCGAGGAGTACGGGGCCGCCGTCCAGGCCCTGGACGGCTATCTCGACCAGCTCGTCACCCGCAAGGAGAGCGAGCCCGGCGACGACCTCATCAGCCGCTTCCTGGAGAAGAACCGCGCCGAGCCGGTCGCCGACCATGCCGACGTGGTCACCATGGCCCGGCTGATGCTGGTCGGCGGCCACGAGACCACCGCCAACATGATCGCCCTCGGCGTGCTGGCCCTGCTGGAGCACCCCGAACAGCTGGCCCAACTGCGCGCGGACCCCGGCCTGCTGCCCAACGCGGTCGAGGAACTGCTGCGCGTCTTCTCCATCTCCGACTCCGGCACCGCCCGCGTCGCCCTGGCGGACATCGAGATCGGCGGCGTCACCATCCGCGCGGGCGAGGGCATCCTCGCCCTCAACAACGCCGCCGACCACGACGAGACCGTCTTCCCGGACCCGGGCATGCTCGACCTCCACCGCAAGGAGGCCCGCGCCCATCTCGCGTTCGGCTACGGCATCCACCAGTGCATCGGCGCCAATCTGGCCCGGGTGGAGCTGGAGGCGGTCTACGGCATCCTGCTGCGCCGCATCCCCGGCCTGCGGCTGGCCGCCGACCCGGACTCCCTGCGCTTCAAGGACGACGCCATGGTCTACGGCGTCCACGAACTGCCCGTCACCTGGTGACCGCCGACCCGATCGGAGCCCGTCCCATGCGTGTCAGCGCCGAACGCGACCGGTGTGTGGGGTCCGGCCAGTGCGCCATGCTCAGCCCCGAGGTCTTCGACCAGGACGACGACGGACTCGTCCTGATCCTCCAGGAGGAACCGCCCGAGGAGCTGCGCGAGGAGGTCCTCCAGGCCACCGACCTGTGCCCGGCGCGCTCCCTCCACGTGGAGGGCTGACGGACGCGGTGGCCGGAGCCGCCGCCGTACCCGGTGATCAGGACCGGGTCACGGCCGCAGCGCGTCCTTGGCCAGGAGGTCCAGGATCTCCCGCTGGTGGGCCGTCAGATAGAAGTGGCCGCCCGCGAACACACGCAGGTCGAAGGAGGCGTCGGTGTGCCGTTCCCAGGCGCGGGCCTCGGCCACGGTGACCTTGGGGTCCTCGTCGCCGACGAGGCCGGTGACGGGGCACCGCAGGCGGGGGCCGGGTTCGTAGCGGTAGGTCTCGGCGGCGCGGTAGTCGGCGCGGATCGCGGGCAGCGCCATCCGGATGAGTTCCTCGTCGTCGAGGATCGCCGCGTCCGTTCCGCTCAGGGCCCGCATCTCCGCGACGAGTCCGTCGTCGTCGCGCAGATGCACCCGCTCGTCGCGCGGGCAGGAGGGGGCCCGGCGGGCGGAGGCGAACAGGGCGTGCGGGACGACGCCGTGGTCCCGTTCCAGCCGGCGGGCGATCTCGAAGCCCAGGGTCGCGCCCATGCTGTGGCCGAAGAGGAGCAGCGGGCGGTCCGTGTGCGGCAGCAGCAGAGGGGTGATCCGGTCGGCGAGTTCCTGGACGCTGGTGGCGCACGGCTCGCCCCGGCGGTCCTGGCGGCCCGGGTACTGCACGCACAGCACGTCGACCGAGTCCGGCAGGCCCGCCGACACCGGGCGGTAGAAGGTGGCCGAGCCGCCCGCGTGGGGCAGGCACACCAGTCTGGCCGTCGCGTCCGGCCGGGGGTGGTAGCGGCGTAGCCAGAGCGGGTCGGGCGCGGCGGTCGTCGTCATGGGGCGGGCGCTTCCTTCCGGGCGGTGACCTGCGGCGCGGAGCGCGCGGGCGGGGCCCCAGCAGTGTCACCCGCGCGCGGGCCGCCCGGTCACCCCTAGTCACCCCTGCCCGGCGGCTCAGGCGTTGAGGTAGGCGAGCACCGCGAGGACCCGCCGGTTGCTGTCGCCGGAGGGGGGCAGCAGCAGCTTGGTGAAGATGTTGGAGATGTGTTTCGCGGCGGCGCCCTCGGTGACGGTGAGCCGCTGCGCGATGGCGGTGTTCGAGCAGCCCTCGGCCATCAGTTCCAGCACTTCGCGCTCGCGGGCGCTGAGCGCGGCGAGCGGCTGGTCGCGGGAGTGGCTGGTCATCAGCTGGGCGACGACGGCCGGGTCCATGGCGGTGCCGCCGGCCGCGACCCGGCGTACGGCGTCGATGAACTGCTCGTCGTCCAGGACGCTGTCCTTGAGGAGATAGCCGATGCCGCCGGTGCCGTCGGCCAGCAGTTCACGGGCGTACATCTGCTCGACGTGCTGGGACAGGACCAGGATGGGCAGTCCGGGC
This sequence comes from Streptomyces sp. NPDC059477, assembly GCF_042749375.1. Classification (NCBI taxonomy): domain Bacteria; kingdom Bacillati; phylum Actinomycetota; class Actinomycetes; order Kitasatosporales; family Streptomycetaceae; genus Streptomyces; species Streptomyces sp. NPDC059477. Next base: position 19,116 of record NZ_JBHYUG010000125.1, read on the forward strand.
CGCTCGCGGCGGGCCCGCAGGGCGGCCTGGAGCCCCTCGGTGGTGAAGGTGGGCGGCAGGCGTACGTCCACGATGGCGATGTCCGGGCGGTGTTCGGCGAGCGCGGTGGCGAGGTCGGTGCCGTTGTCGACGGCGGCGGTCACCTCGAAGCCGTACGCCTCCAGGAGTTGGATGATTCCCTGCCTCAGGAGGAAGAGGTCTTCGGCGAGGACAACGCGCACGCTAGCTCCAGCTTCATCACGGTGGGACCACCCACGGGGCTGTCGGTCTCCAGGGTCCCGTCAAAGGATGCCAGTCGCCGCCGGATGCCCGTCAGGCCGCTCCCGGCCGACGGGTCGGCGCCGCCGCGGCCGTCGTCGGTGACGCGGGCGTGCAGGGTGCCGTCCTCGCGCCACGCGACGATCTCGACGCGTTCGGCGTCGGCGTGCTTGAGGGCGTTGGTGAGCAGTTCGGACACCGCGAAGTACACGGCGGACTCCACCGGGTCGGGCAGTCGCTCGGGCAGGTCGGCGACCACGGTGACATGCAGCGGGCTGGCCAGGCCGAGGGCGCGCAGGGCGTCGGCGAGCCCGCGTTCGGCGAGCACCGGGGGGTGGATGCCGCGGACCAGGTCCCGCAGTTCGCGCAGGGCCTGCACGGAGGAGGCGCGGGCCTCGCGCAGCAGCAGCCGGGCGGCTTCGGGGTCCTGGGTCAGGGTGCGGTCGACGGCGCCGAGTTGCAGACCGAGGCCGACCAGCCGGGCCTGGGCGCCGTCGTGCAGGTCGCGTTCGATGCGGCGCAGTTCGGCGGCCTGGATGTCGAGGGCGCCGGAGCGGGTCTCGGACAGATGGCGTACCCGGGAGGCCAGCTCGGACCGGCGGGTGGGGCCGAGCAGGAAGCGTACGAAGTGGGCGTACCCGGTGAGGAGGGGCCGGGCGAGGAACAGCCAGCCCGTGAACACGGCGGCGGCCAGGAGGACGGCGGCCAGGGCGGCGGGCCAGCTGCCGATGGTGACGAAGACGTACCAGCGGCCCGTGCCGTCGGCCGCGAGGGGCTGCCACAGTCCGCAGGCCAGGAACAGGCCCTCCCCCGCGTAGTAGAGCAGCGCGGCCGGTGCGAAGCCGAGCAGTCCGACCACGCAGTTGAGCAGCAGCCACAGCAGGTCGCGCCAGGTCGCGGGGTCGGCGAGGATCCACTTGCAGCGGCGCATCCAGCCGACGATGTCCGGCTCGATCTCCTCGGGTTCGGGCCGGTAGGGGCGCGGCACGGGGACCCCGAACCGGGCGGCGGCCCGCCGGTTGAGGTCGCACAGCGCGCGCACCGCGCGGGTCAGATAGGGCAGGGCGAGGAAGCCGATGCCGATCAGGCACAGCACGATGAAGTAGGCGGTGGTGAGGAAGAGGACGATCGACGCCAGGGCTCCGGCGGCGACGGCCGCTCCGGTCAGGGTGTCGAGGCCCGCGCGGGTGAGCCGGGAGCGCCAGGTGGCCGGCACGGTCGTCATGCCCTCATGGTCCCATTCCGGGCCGCCCCCCTTAAACCAGGCCCGGGCCCGGCCCCCCCCCCCCCGGGGGGGGGGGGGGCCCCCCGGGGGGGGGGGGGGGGCGCGGGGGGCGCCCGCGGCCCCGGCGGGTGGGGCCAAACACCCC
>NZ_JBHYUG010000126.1:0-8089 GCF_042749375.1 Streptomyces sp. NPDC059477
CCGTACCGCGGGGGACCGGCGCCACGGCGCTGCCACCCGCCCTCAACTGGGGCTGGTTTCCGTGGCAGGGTGGAGCGGGCAAGCCACAGGGGGCCAACAGAAGAGGGGGAAACGTGACCGTCGTCTGGATCAACGGCGCGTTCGGTGCGGGGAAGACCACCACCGCACGGGAACTGATCGAGCTGATCCCGAGCAGCACGCTCTTCGACCCCGAGGTCATCGGCGCCGCGCTCACGCAGCTGCTGCCCGCCAAACGCCTCGCCGAGGTCGGCGACTTCCAGGATCTGCCGATCTGGCGCCGCCTGGTGATCGACACCGCCGCCGCGATGCTCGCCGAGATCGGCGGAACGCTCGTGGTGCCCATGACGCTGCTGCGCCAGGACTACCGTGACGAGATCTTCGGCGGCCTCGCCGCTCGCCGGATCGGTGTCCGGCATCTGGTACTGACCCCGGCCGAAACGATCCTGCGCGAGCGGATCGCCCAGCGGGAGGTCCCGCCCGACCTTCCGGACGGCGAGATACGCATCCGACAATGGTCGTTCGAGCAGATCGAACCGTTCAAGACCGCTCTCGCCGCCTGGCTCGCCGCCGACGCGCATCTGATCGACAACGGATCGCTCACCCCCTGCGAGACCGCCCTGCGCATCGCCGACGCCGTCGGCTCCGGGGCCGCGCCGCCCTGCGACATCGTGCAGACCCCGGAGCCCACCGCCGAGACCGTCGCCTCCGGCGTCCTGCTCTTCGACGAACACGATCGTGTACTGCTGGTCGACCCCACCTACAAGCCCGGCTGGGAGTTCCCCGGCGGGGTCGTCGAGCCCGGCGAGGCCCCGGCCCGTGCCGGAATGCGCGAGGTCGCCGAGGAGACCGGCGTCCTCCTCGACGACGTACCCCATCTGCTCGTGGTCGACTGGGAACCGCCCGTGCCCCCCGGCTACGGCGGCCTGCGGCTGCTCTTCGACGGCGGCCGGCTCGACTCCGCCAAGGCCGCCCGCCTCCTGCTGCCCGGCCCCGAACTCCGGGGCTGTCGCTTCGTCACGCAGACCGAAGCGGCCCGCCTGCTGCCCCCGGTGCGCTACGAGCGGCTGAGGTGGGCCCTGAAGGCACGGGAGCGGGGTTCCGCGCTCTATCTGGAGGCGGGGGTGCCGGTGGGGGCTGACGCCCAGGATGCCCACGGCGCCCAAGACGCTCAGGACGTCGACGGGGGCGCGGGCTGAGAGACGCCGGTCGGCGGGTTCCGGGGCGCTCCTGGATCGGTGGGTGCGGTCGGGGCATGGTGGGCAAGGAGGGTGCGGGCGGGGCGCGGTAAGGCGCCCCGTGCCGCACGGGAGGCACGAGCCGCCCACGTCGTACCGGCGGGCGTACCGGCGTACGAGAGGCGAGGATCGCCCCGGACCGTACGGACGTCAGGGCGCACGGGACAGTAGAACGAGAACCGCCCGGACCGTACGGGTGCCCCGCCCCGCCCGCAGGTCCCTCAGCCCGCCGCGTAGTTCCGCAGGAACAGGGCCTCCGCCACCGACAGGCGTTCCAACTCGTCCGGGGACACGCTCTCGTTGGCGGCGTGGATCTGGGCCTCCGGCTCGCTCAGGCCGATGAGGAGGATCTCGGCGCGGGGGTAGAGCGCCGCGAGGGTGTTGCACAGGGGGATCGAGCCGCCCTGGCCCGCGTACTGCATCTCCTGGCCGGGGTAGGCGACGGCCATCGCGTCGGCCATGGCCTGGTACGCCGGGCTGGTCGGGTCGGCGCGGAACGGCTGGCCCTGGCCGACCTGCTCCATGGTCACCCCGGCGCCCCACGGGGTGTGCGCCTCCAGATGGGCCTGGAGCAGCTTGGCCGCCTCGGCCGCGTCCACGCCCGGCGGCACGCGCAGGCTCACCAGTGCCCGCGCGCTCGCCTGGACCGACGGCGTGGCGCCGACGACCGGCGGGCAGTCGATGCCCAGGACGGTGACCGCGGGGCGCGCCCAGATACGGTCGGCGACCGTGCCCGATCCGATCAGTTCCACGCCGTCCAGCACCTTGGCGTCCTTGCGGAACTGCTCCTCGTCGTACTGGAGCCCCTCCCAGGACGAGCCGCCGGTCAGGCCGTCGACGGTGGTGGAACCGTCCTCCGCGCGGAGCGAGTCCAGAATCCGGACCAACGCGGCCAGGGCGTCCGGGGCGGCGCCGCCGAACTGACCGGAGTGCAGATTGCCTTCGAGCGTGTCCACCGACAGGCGGAGCATGGTCATGCCGCGCAGGGTGGTCGTGACCGTCGGCAGACCGACCCGGAAGTTGCCCGCGTCGCCGATGACGATCGTGTCGGCGGTGAGCAGTTCGGGGTGGGCCTCGGCGTAGCGCTCCAGGCCGCCCGTGCCCATCTCCTCCGAGCCCTCGGCGATCACCTTGATGTGCACCGGGACGCCGCCGTTCGCCTTCAGCGCGCGCAGTGCCAGCAGGTGCAGGATCACGCCGCCCTTGCAGTCGGCGGCGCCACGCCCGTACCAGCGGCCCTCGCGCTCGGTCAGCTCGAACGGCGGGGTGGTCCAGGCGGCCTCGTCGAGCGGCGGCTGGACGTCGTAGTGCGCGTAGAGCAGCACGGTCCGCGCGCCCTTCGGGCCGGGCAGAAACCCGTACACCGACTGTGTGCCGTCGGGGGTGTCGAGGAGGGCGACGTCCTGGAAGCCCTCGGCGCTCAGCGCGTCGGCGACCCAGCGGGCCGCGCCCTCGCTCTCGCTCCTCGGGAACTGGTCGAAGTCCGCCACCGACCTGAAGGCGACCAGCTCGGTCAGCTCCGCCTTCGCCCTGGGCATCAGTGAGGCGACGGTCTCGGCGACCGGATTCGACGACATGGGCACGCTCCTCGTAGGTGCGACGTTGTACTCAGTGAACGGGTCTGCGCGGTCGGCGGACGCCGCGGGGTATTGTCTGCTGCTTCTTGCTCGCTCGCGCACGGACAGGCAACGCTTCGGGACAACCGACGACCGCGCGAGTGCAGGCGCGCCCTTGTGCGGGGCGCATTCGGTGCCGATCCTCCCACAGTGGCCTGCGGCGACACGGCCGTAGGATGCGGGGGACAGTCGGCAGGCGGCGGATCGGGAGCAGTAGACCATCGTGAGCAGCGATAACTCTTCGGCGGACGACGTGCGGCAGGTGTGGGACGTCGTCGTGGTGGGCGCGGGGCCCGCTGGGGCCTCCGCGGCATACGCGGCGGCGGTCGCCGGGCGGCGCGTGCTGGTGCTGGAGAAAGCGGAGCTGCCGCGGTACAAGACCTGCGGCGGAGGCATCATCGGCCCTTCAAGGGACTCCCTTCCACCGGGCTTCGAACTGCCATTCCGTGACCGCGTGCACGCGGTCACCTTCTCCCACAACGGGCGCTATACGCGCACGCGTCGCTCCAAGCAGATGCTGTTCGGTCTGATTAATCGACCGGAATTCGATCAGCAATTGGTCGAGCATGCGCAGAAGGCGGGCGCGGAGCTGCGTACGGGCGCCACGGTCACGCGGGTCGAGCAGCACGGCTCGGCCGTCCCCGACCGGCGTACGGTCGCCGTCGTCCTCCAGGGCGGCGAGACGCTCCTCGCGCGGGCCGTGGTCGGCGCGGACGGCAGTGCCAGCCGGATAGGGGCACACGTCGGCGTCAAGCTCGACCAGGTGGATCTCGGCCTGGAGTCCGAGATCCCGGTCCCGGAGACCGTGGCGGAGGACTGGAAGGGGCGGGTCCTGATCGACTGGGGGCCGATGCCGGGCAGTTACGGCTGGGTCTTCCCCAAGGGCGACACGCTCACGGTCGGGGTGATCTCCGCGCGGGGCGAAGGCGCCGCCACCAAGCGGTACTTGGAGGACTTCGTCGGACGGCTCGGCCTCGCCGGGTTCGAACCGAGCATCTCCTCCGGCCATCTGACCCGTTGCCGCGCCGACGACTCGCCGCTGTCACGCGGGCGCGTGCTGGTGTGCGGGGACGCGGCGGGGCTGCTGGAGCCGTGGACGCGCGAGGGCATCTCGTTCGCCCTGCGGTCCGGGCGGCTCGCGGGGGAGTGGGCGGTCCGTATCGCGGAGGCGCACGACGCCGTGGACACCCGCCGCCAGGCCCTCAACTACGCCTTCGCCATCAAGGCCGGGCTGGGCGTCGAGATGGCCGTCGGCAAGCGGATGCTGCGCATCTTCGAGCGCCGGCCGGGGCTGTTCCACGCGGCGCTGACGGGGGTCCGTCCGGCGTGGAAGGCGTTCATGGACATCACGCGCGGCGCGACCTCACTGGGCGAACTGGTCCGCAGCCGTCCGTTCGCCCAGCGGGCGCTGGCCATGCTCGACCGCCGGGCGGCGGAGGCGGACCCGACGCCCGACCCGGTGCCGGAGCCCGATCCGGAAGGGGCGGAGGAGCAGTCGGGCACCTGAGAAGCGGCGGTTGGGGGGTGCGGGGGTCGGCGCGCGATACCGGGCGCGTCGACTCGCGCGGGGAGGGGTGTGCCGTGAGAGTCCGGGCACTCCGTTCGGGGGACTCATCTACGGCCTCTACGGCCTCCACGGCCTGCGGCCGGACACGGTGTCAGTAGCGGTGCCGGGGGCTTGGCGGGCGTGGCGCGCACAGGGGGCGGTGGATGTGCCGGATGCGGCGAGTATGAGGGGGGTCGGCTGAGAATCGGGCTACGGCAGCCCGCCAGGCATCCGCCTCGGCATCCGCCGAGGTGCCCACTGCCGCGTCGCCCATGGCGCCGAACGCGGGCCCGGACACGACGTCTCGGCTACGACGGCGGTGCGACGCCGGTCAGGAACAGCGATAGCAACGGCAACAGCCATAGCAACAGCGACAGCAATCCCCAGCCCCCTTCGCCACCCCGCGGATCACTTGGTGAACGTGATCCGGAAGACCGGATGATCAGGAGCGATCCGCCGTAGTTCCGCGTTGGAGGAGCCGGGGCCGACGCCCTTGAAGAACACGCCCACCTCTGACTTCCAGCGTCGGAGGTAGGCCCGCAGCAGCGGTGGTTTGTCGTCGTCGGCGACCTCGGTCGCGGTGAACACATCCGTGTTCTTGCCGAGCCGCAGTTCACCGCCGCCCGCCGCGCGCATGTTGTGCGTCCACTGGACATGCCCGCGCGGTGCGACCAGGTAGTACTTCCCGTGGACCGTCAGCAGGTTCACCGGGGTGGTCCGCCACTGGCCACTCTTGCGGCCCCGGACGGCCAGCACGCGCGAGCCCCAGACGCTCACCCCACGGGCGGTCAGCCAGGCGACGGAACGGTTGACGACATTGACCGTGAACCAGCCGGCCTTCTGCACGTGCGGGGACATCAGGACTCCTCACGGGTGTTCGTTCGCTCAAGAGCAGTCTGCACGAGTGAGCTGAGGTAGGCGGCACGAGCGAGGGCCGCGCGTCGGGAGCCGCGGGTCAAGGGCCCGCGAGCGGGGGCGCGTACTTCCGTGGGAGTACATGTGATCACCCCGTCCGGCTGACGGCACCGGTGGACGGTGGCGTCTAGCGTGGCGGGCATGGACAGGCAGTACGGGCGCCGGGCGGTGCCGCCGACGTGGTGGCGGCACGGGCCGCCCTGGTGGAACCGCTGGGACGAGACGGCGGACGCCCGGCGCTGGCCGTGGCGCTCCACCCTCGCCGTGACGGTCGTCGTGCTCGTGGGGTCGAATCTCGCCGCCCACGCGCAAGAGGGCCAGCGTGCCGCGCTGGACCCCTTCGCCCGCGCTCTGCTGCTCGTCGGCTGTGTCCTGCTGCTGTTCCGCAAGCGCCACCCGGTGCTGGTCGCCTTCGGCACGGCACTGGCGGCGACGGTCTATCTGGGTGCCGGATACCCGTACGGGCCGGTTTTCCTCATCGTGGCGCTGGGGTTCTTCAGCGCGTTGGTCGCCGGGCGCCGCCGGGCCGCGTGGGCGGCGCTGCTGCTGCTCTGGGGCGGGCGTGTGCTGGTCGCGCACTGGCTGTACCGCTGGCTGCCACCGTCCGGCGACACGCCCGCGCCCTGGGCGCAGGAACTGGTGATCGCGGCCTGGGTCGCGGCGATCGTGGCGCTGGCCGAGCTGACGCGGGTACGACGCGAGCAGTGGGTGCGGGAACGGGCCGAGCGTGCCCAGGCAGCGAAGCGCCGCGCCGACCAGGAGCGGCTGCGGATCGCCCAGGAACTCCACGACGTGCTCGCGCACAGCATCTCCGTGATCAATGTCCAGGCCGGGGTCGGTCTCGCCCTGCTGGATTCCGACCCCGAGCAGGCGCGCACCGCGCTCACCACCATCAAGTCGGCCAGCAAGGAGGCGCTCGGCGAGGTCCGCCAGGTGCTCGACACCCTCCGCACCCCCGGCGACGCGCCCCGCGCGCCCGCCCCCGGCCTCGACCGCCTCCCCGAGCTGGTGGAGCAGGCGGCCTTCGCCGGTCTCACGGTCGCCGTCGAGGGACGCCCGCCCCGGCTGCCGCCCGGCACCGATCTCGCCGCGTTCAGGATCGTCCAGGAAGCGCTCACCAATGTCGTACGGCATTCGGGTTCGCGGCACGCGCGCGTGCGCCTCGAACAGGGTGGTGGTGCGCTACGGCTGCGGATCGACGACGACGGGCCCGCGACCGGCGCCGACGCGGGCGGCAGCGGCAACGGGCTGGCCGGGATGCGGGAGCGGGCCGCCGCGCTCGGTGGCACCATCGAGGCGGGCTCGCGACCCGACGGCGGGTTCCGGGTGCTCGCGGTGCTGCCGCTCACGACCGACGCGCTCACGAGGACCGACGACCCCGCGAAGACCTATGACCCCATGAGGACCGACGACCCCGCAGAGTCCGACGCGCCCACGCGGACCGACGACCCCGCAGGGACCGAGGCGCCCACGCGGACCGACGACCCCGCAGGGACCGAGGCGCCCACGCGGACCGACGACCCCGCAGGGACCGAGGCGCCCACGCGGACCGGCGCCCCGGCAGAGACCGAGGCGCCCACCAGGACCGGCGCCCCCGCGAGGACCCATGACCCCGCGAAGACCAATGACCCCACTCGCACCGACGAGCCCACGAAGGAGGACCGGTGATCCGCGTACTGCTCGCTGATGACCAGTCGCTGGTGCGGGCCGGGTTCCGCGCGCTACTGGACGCCCAGCCGGACATCGAGGTGGCAGCGGAGGCGGCCGACGGCGAGCAGGCCGTGCGCGAGGTGGACGAACTGCGGCCGGACGTCGTGCTGATGGACATCCGGATGCCGGTCCTCGACGGGCTGGCCGCGACCCGGCGGATCACCGGGGACACGGGACTGGGGGACGTGAAGGTGATCATGCTGACCACGTTCGAACTCGACGAGTATGTCTTCGAGGCGATCCGCGCGGGGGCGTCGGGCTTCCTGGTCAAGGACACCGAACCGGAGGAACTGGTGCGCGCGGTACGGGCGGTGGTCGCGGGCGACGCGCTGCTGTCGCCCGGCGTGACCCGTCGGCTGATCGCCGAGTTCGCCGCCCGCTCCAAGGAACCCGCCGCGGCCGGCACCCTCGCCGGCCTCACCGAGCGGGAGCGCGAGGTGATGGCGCTGGTCGGCATCGGGCTGTCCAACGACGAGATCGCCCGCCGACTGGTGGTCAGCCCGCTCACCGCGAAGACCCATGTCAGTCGGACGATGGTGAAGCTCGGCGTGCGCGACCGGGCCCAACTGGTGGTGCTGGCCTATGAGTCGGGGCTGGTCCGGCCCGGCTGGCTGGGCTGACCGGACTTCCCGAGCGGCATCAGCACGCTCACCACCCGCACGAGGAACAGCACCGGCGCGAGCACGAACCCCGCGTTGAGCAGTACCCGCTCCAGCGGGCCGGGCAGGGCGAACAGCAGCGCCGGACCGGCCACCGCCCCGAACAGCAGCGCCGCCGCGAACAACGCGCTGACGAGCGCGTATCCGATCTCGACGGTGATCGCGTCCCGCTCGTCCTGCGAGCGGCGTCCCCCATACGTACTCATGCCCCGAGCGTACTCATGCCCCGAGTCCCCCGTGTGTGCTCAGGCGCCGACGGGTTCCCCGCGTGCGCCCATGCCCCGGTCCCCGGTCCCCCTGCGCGTTCATGCCCGGAGTGCCGTACGCGGGTGCCCCGGGGGGGGAGCACGCCCGCCGACGGCACCCCAGCGGGAAAGGCCCCCCGTG
>NZ_JBHYUG010000126.1:8099-20510 GCF_042749375.1 Streptomyces sp. NPDC059477
CCCCTGCACCCCCGCGGTGTCCAGCCCGGCCTGCCTGCTCGGGGGGCCCGGCGCGGCCACCCCGCCCGCCCCGGCCACCCCTTCGGAGACGGACCCCCTGTTCAGTCGCGGACCGGCACGCGGTCCGCTTCCGTCTCCTTCACGGTGGACTGGGTGACGACGAGGGACTCGCCGCGAGGCCGGCCGCGCAGTCCGGTCAGGGACAGCAGCAGCCCGGCGACGGCGATGCCCGTGACGACGAGCAGGCCCGGACGGTAGCTGTCGAGCACGGCCTGCGGGGTGGCGTTCTCCGGGGCGCCCGCGGTGACCACCGCTGTGACCACGGCCAGGAAGATCGCGCCGCCGACCTGCACGGAGGTGTTCAGCAGGCCCGAGACCATGCCCTGTTCATGGTCGTCGACGCCGTTGGTGGCCTGGATGTTCAGGGACGGGAAGACCAGTGCGCAGGCCGCGCCGATCAGCAGCATGCTGGGCAGGATCGCGGCGGCGTACACGGGGTCGAGATCGATGCCGAGGAACAGCGCGTACCCGGTGACCAGCAGCGCGAAGCCGATCGCCAGCAGCCGCTGGGTGCCGAACCGGTCGACGATCGAGCCGACCATGGTCGCCGACAGGGCGACGACGGCGCCCGAGGGCAGGAAGGCGAGCGCGGTGTGCAGCGCGGACCAGTCGAGCAGTTCCTGCATGTAGATCGTGACCAGGAACTGGAAGCTGATGTACGAGCCGAAGAAGGTCATCGCGCCGAGCTGGGCGCGCACCTGGGTGCCCGAGCGCAGCACCCCGAGCCGGATCAGCGGTCCCGGCGAACGCCGCTCGACCCGTACGAACAGGGCCAGCAGGGCGGCGACGGCCAGGAACGACAGCAGGGTGCGGGCGGACGCCCAGCCGACCTCGGGGGCCTGGACGACGGTGAAGACCAGCAGCAGCATCGAGGCGGTGCCGAGGACGGCGCCGGGGATGTCGTACCCCTGGTGGTCGCGTTCGCGGGCGCTGCGCGGCAGCAGCTTCAGGCCGGCGATCAGCGCGATCAGGGCGATGGGGGCGGGCAGCAGCATGGTCAGCCGCCAGCTGGCCTCGGTGAGCAGTCCGGACAGCACCAGGCCCATGGAGAAGCCTGCGGCGGCACAGGTGGTGTAGATGGACAGGGCCCGGTTGCGCAGCGGGCCCTGCGGGAACGTGGTGGTGATGATCGACAGGCCGGCGGGTGCGGTGAACGCGGCGCTCAGGCCCTTGACGAAGCGGCTGGCGATCAGCAGCGGGCCGGAGTCGACCAGGCCGCCGAGGAGCGAGGCGACGGCGAAGACGGCGAGCGCGACCAGGAAGACCTGGCGCCGGCCCAGCAGGTCGGCGGCGCGACCGCCGAGCAGCAGCAGACCGCCGTACCCCAGGATGTAGCCGCTGACGATCCATTGCAGGGACGAGGTGGACAGGCCGAGGTCCGCGCCGATGGACGGGAGGGCGACGCCGACCATCGACACGTCCAGCGCGTCGAGGAACATCGCGGCGCAGAGCACCAGCAGGGTGCCCCACAGTCGGGGAGTCCAGCGCCCTTCGGGCGCGGAGGTGACGAGCGGAGAGGTCATGGGCGAGACAGTACATGCATGTGCATTGGATGCAAGTACATTTAATTCAGGTGCAACAAATGGACTTTCTCTGCTACGGTGCGGCCCATGCCGGTGACGAAGGGCGAGCCGCGGGGCGAGCGGGCACTCGTGGAGCAATGGCGCGACATCCTGGCCCTGCACGCGCGCACCCAGTGCGAACTCGACCGGGTGCTGCATGAACACGGCCTGGGCGCCAGCGACTTCGAGGTGCTCGACGTGCTGGCCGAGAGCACGCCCCCGGACGGCGACTGTTCCTTCCGCGTCCAGGAGATCTCCGACCGGATCCATCTCAGCCAGAGCGCCCTGTCCCGGCTGATCGCCCGGCTGGAGCGGGACGGGCTGGTGGAGCGCGCGATGTGCGTCGAGGACCGGCGCGGCGTGCGCGTCCTGCTGACGGACCGGGGGCGCGAGCTGTACCGGGCGGTGCTGCCGGTGCAGCGCGAGGTGCTGACGCGGATGCTGGCGGGTGGTGAGGGGGCGGGTTGAGGAGCGGGTGCCTTACGGGGGTGAGGGGGCGGGTGCTGACGGGCTCGCGCCGCTGAGTTCCCGGCCCGCCGTGGGCACTTCCGTTGCTACGGGCCCCTTTGGCCCCCTCAGTCTCCCCTCACACCGCCGACGTCTGCCGCCAAAGCCTCGCGAGGGACGGGTCGCCGGACACCTGCGGTACCGGGACCCGGTTCCACAGCGCCAGATACAGCAGGTCGGCGGGGCCGGACAGTTCGCACTCCGCGTTTTCCGCCGCGCCTCGCGTCACCGCCGGTGGTTCCTGTGACAGCCGTACGGTCCATACGGCGTCCGCGTCCGAGGTACGTACCCGCAGCACCCGGGGTTTCTCCGTACGGACCCGGCTTCTGGCGCGGGCGTGGAAACCGCGCAGCAATTCGTCGATGCCGTCCACCGCGAAGTCCGGGGCGATGGGTGAGGGGGCGGCGGGCCGTGTTGTCGTCCGGGCCGGTGGAGGTGTGCCGATCCGGTCTTCCGTCGGCGTCGGTGGAGGTGTGCCGCCCCGGGTCGCCGCCAGTGCCGCCTCCGCGTCGAATCGGTGCACGGTCGTCTCGTGCGCCTGGCGCCGCCGCCAGAAGGCCAGCGGCGAGGGCGCCGGCAGGAACGCCCAGCACTCGGTGTCGGGCGCGGCCCGGGTCAGCGCCAGGACCAGCTCGCGGTGGCTGTCCCGGTACCAGGCCACCAGTTCGGGCCCGTCGAGCGCCGGGAGCGGGTCGAGGCGGCGGGGAGCCTGGATGCCGTCGGCGATGAAACCGGCCGCCCAGCGGTGGACCGTGCCCGTATGCCGCAGCAGATCGCCGACCCGCCAGTCGGGGCAGGTCGGCACGGCCGCGTCGGTCCCGGCCCGCTCGGCGGCCGTGGCCAGCAGCCGCCCTTCGGCGTCGAGGGTGTCGAGGAAGTGGGCGGTGTCCATGGGGGGAGTGTGGGGGATGGGGTGGGCCTTGGCGCAAGGGGGTGTGGTTGGTGGGAGCGCGCGGTCTCCGGTGCAAGGGCATGCCCCCCGAGGCGGGAGGCGCGGCCCTCGGTGCGAGCGTCATGCCCCGGGGCGGAGGAGCCCCGGGCCAAAGAGACCCTCCGGGTGAGATGGCTTCCAGGCTGGATGAACTCTCCTGGGTCGCGGGGGCTCTTGGTCGCAGGCCCCTCTGGGGCGCGGGCCCCCGGGTCACAAGGCCCCCGGCTCAGGAAACCTCAGTCGCCAGCGCCCCCTCCTCCCTCGCCAAACCCCCCGCTCAGGAGCCGAGCCGTTCCCGGAAGAACCCGGTGATCAAATCCAGCGTGGTGGTCGTGGTCCAGGGTCGCCCGCTCTCGGGGTCGCCGAGGAACGAGATGTCGCCGTGGTTGGCGCCGTTCAGGACGTAGCGGGTCGAGTCCGCTCCGGCGGCCCGTAGGGCCCGGTGCAGCCGTTGGGTCTGGCTGGGGGAGATCAGGAAGTCCGCGCTGCCGTGCAGCAGCAGGAAGGGCGGGGCGCCGGCGGTCGCGTACGTCACCGGGTCGGCGGCGCGTACCGCGTCGGGGATGTCCTTGAGCAGGTGGCCGGGCCGGCCCAGGAAGGCGGAGAAGTGGGTGACCTGCTCCTCGTAGAAAGCCCGGGCCCGCGCGTCGAAGTCGGCTGCCAGGGCTGAGAGATCGGACGCGCCGAAGCTGTCCACCACGGCCTGCACCCGGCCCTGCGGCCCGGATTCGCCCTCGGGGGCGAGGCCGGTCATGGCCGCCACGTAGCCGCCGGCCGATTCTCCCCATACGCCCACGGCCCGGGGATCGATGCCGTAGGCGTCGGCGTGCTCGCGCAGATGGGCGACGGCCGCGCGGACGTCCTCGGCGGACATCGTGTACGTACCGCCCTCGGGCACGGTCCGGTACTCCACGCTCGCCACGACGAAACCCGATTCCGCGAGATATGCGCGCGGTCCGAGCGCGTTGGTCCGGTTGGCGAAGAGGAAGGCGCCGCCGGGGACGTAGACGACCAGCGGCAGCCGGCCGGGCGCGGCGGGGCGCAGCACGTCCAGTTTCAGCTCCCGCCGGGTGCCGTCGGGCAGTGCCACCGAGCGGTAGGGGACGTCGGGATGTTCCGTCAGCTCCACGGAACCCGGCTTGATCTGCGGCTCGGGCGCCGCGACCAGCAGGGTGCTGTCCGTGAGGTCGGCGGGCGCGACCTCGGTGGCGATCGGCAGCGGGAAGGGCGGAGGCGAGGAGTCTGCCATGGAATCTCTCCTGGGAAGCGGGAAGCGGGAAGCGGGAAGCGGGAAGCGGGAAGCGGGAGGCGGGAAGCGGGAAGCGGGAAGACGGCGATACGGGTGGCCGCGGAACCGCCGGTTCAGGCGGCGTCCGGCCCGGTGAGGAAGGTATCCAGCAGGTGATCGACCAGCTCGGGTCGGGTCGCGAAGGCGAAGTGGTCGCTGCCGGGGAGTTCCGCGAGCCGGGCGTGGGGGATCACCTCGCGCATCCGCGGGCCACGTCCGTGGGCATCTCCTGGCCCAGGACGCCGGCCATCAGCAGGGTCGGCGCGGTGATCCGGTGCAGCAGCGCGAGGTCGTCGTCCCGCGCGATCGGGGCGATGGTCGAGCGGTTCTGCCAGATCGTGGTGCCCACATGGACGGGGGGAGCGCGGCGAGGCTGGCCGGGGTGGGGAGGTCGAGGCGCGCTGACGCAGCGCGACGGGAGGCCCACCGCCCCCGGGAGCAGACCCCCCCCGCGAGCCCGCGCCCCATGGCCCTTTACCGGGTGCCGCTCCTCGACCTGAGGGATTCGAGTTCCATGACCATCGCCTCGAACCTGAGGCGGCGGGACCGGGTGTCCAGGACCTGCTGGATCAAGGGAACCAGCAGGATCGCCGCGAATCCGAGGATGGCGATGTTCGCGACGACCTGAGCCGTGAGCGGGTCCGGCTGTCGTGCGTCGCCGGCGAGCCATCTGATCAGCTGGACTTCGGCGCCGGTATGGCTGGCCCAGAGCGCGAGCCACGCCCAGACGGTCCAGTAGGTGCGCCTGGTCCGATGCCGGCCGGCAGGGACCTCCCGCCCTTCCCGCGCGGCCTGGATCTTCTCGCTCATCGAGTGGAGTACCTCGTTGTGCGCGTCTTCGAGCGTTCTGTGGAAGCTGTTGAACTCGACCGCCGCCACCAACATGATGATCGGAATGACCGTCACCATGGCTGACGCGAACTCCTCCGTCATCTTGAACGGCACGCGATTCCCCCTCCGGACCCGGCGATGAGCCAGGGATTCTAGGCGGGGCCACGCCACGGGTCCGGAGCGGGGCGGCAACGTACGGCGCCGACAACGCACGACGGTGGCTCCGTACGACGGCCCGCCCCGACCCCCGGCGGCCCGCGCATGCCTCAGCCGCCGGTCTCCGGCCCCCAGTGGTCCGGCCCCATGCCGCGCCACTCGATCCAGGTGAGGGTCGGTACGTCCTCGGGGTCGACCTCCAGCCCGGCGCGGCGCAGGAACTCGGCGAGGTCCCTCGTGCTGTACGCGATGCCGAGGATCTCGCCGTCGACCCGTACCCGCCGCCCGCCGGTGGGAGAGGGTGGCTGCACGATCACGCGAATCGCCGCCATGTCCTCAGGATCGTCCTGGCCGCGACTCCCCGCATCCCCTGCACTGACCCCCGTACCGTCCCCCGCACCGGATCACGTCCCAGCCACCGAGCCTGGGGCCAAGAGGTCAGGATCTGACCTACAGCCTGCCTAGTGTGACCACATCGCCGACCACCCCACGTGACCCCACTCCACCCCACCTCACCCACCCGAAGGACGGACCATGACCGACCAGATCTCCGCAGCCCCGCAGGGATACACCACCGTGGCGCCCTGGGTCGTCACGGACGACACCGGAGCCTTTCTCGACTTCGTCAGCGAGGCGTTCGGCGGGGTGGAACTCGGGCGGGTCGCCACCGAGGACGGGCTGATCGGGCACGCCGAGATCCGGGTCGGCGACACGGTGGTCCTCGCCTTCGACCGGCGCGCGGACTGGCCCGTCCTGCCCAGCCTGCTCAATCTGTACGTCCCCGACGCCGACGAGGCGTTCGAACGGGCCCTCGCGGCCGGCGGGCAGGTCCTCACGGCGCTCGCGAACGACGCCTTCGGGCAGCGCGGCGGCCGGATCAAGGACCCGTTCGGCAATATCTGGTGGGTGAGCGCCCGCGTCGAGGAAGTCACCGAGGACCAGATGTGGCAGCGCCTCCAGGAGCCGGTGTACGCCGAGGGCATGCGGGTCGCCCAGGAGACGCTCGACGCCGAGCTGAGCGGCCGGCGACGGGGGCGGAGCAGCGCGCCGGTGCGCTGAGGGCGACGGCGACGGGAGCGGGGGGCTTCAGTCTCCCGGGGAGGCACTCGGCGTGGAGAGCCCTCGACGATCGCCCTCTACGCCGCCGCCTCCTCCTCCATCACCCGCTTCAACGTCGCCAGATCCGCCCTCACCATCTCCGCGTCCCGCGCGAACTGCTCCTCGGTCATGCCGTCCCGGCGGCGCAGGGTGAACAGCACCTCGGATGCCGAGGCGCCGTCGGCGATCACGCGTACCGGGTTGTGGACGACCTCGCCCGACGGCAGGGTGACATCGTGGTCGAGGACGCCGAAGTCGTTGCGGGGTACGAAGACGACCTCGACACGTCCCATGGGGGAGTCCGCGATCCAGCGGCCGTCGACCTGCTCCACGGCACTGCCCAGCCCCGCGGCCCACGTGGGGAGGTTGGACGGGGCCGACGCGAAGACGTACACGTCCTCGGCGGGCCGGTCGATCCGAGTGCTGAGGTGCAGGCTGTGTGTGTTCTCGTACGTTTCTGCTGTTCCCATGGCCGCGACCGTAGCCGTCGGCCCGGGTTCCGGTCTTGAACGAAACGGTCGTGCGGGGCGGGGCCCACAAGGGCGCGGCAAAGGAGCGCGGGGCCCCTGGGCGCGGGGCCCCAGTGGGCAGGGCCCAAGAGCGCGGACACCGCCCCGCCCCATCGCCTCATCGGGTCAGCGCGGCCCGTACGACTTCGGCAGCCGCATCCCCCGCTCCGCCATGATCTGGCGGACCCGGTCCGGGTAGTCGGTGATGATGCCGTCCACGCCCAGGTCGATCAGGGCCTCGATGGTCGCCGGGTCGTCGCAGGTCCACGGGATGACCTTCAGGCCCTTGGCGTGGGCGTCGGCGATCATCTGCGCGTCCGGGTAGAAGCGGAAGCCCGGGTCGCCGATCTTGCCGTTCTGCGGGAAGCCGTAGTTGGGGGAGAGGGCCTTGACGCCGCGGATCGTGGAGGCCGCCTGTACGAAGTCGCCGTCGTAGTCGTCGGCGTCTATCCCGCCCAGCCACGGAGAGGCGCCGGCCTTGCCCACCTGGAGGAAGTCGTAGTTGGTGAGGGCGACCAGCGGCCACTTCGGGGCCAGCTCGTGCATCGCCTTCAGCGCGCCCCAGTCGAAGGACTGGATACTGACCTGGTCCTGGAGACCGGACCTGCGGATCTCCTCGTACACCCGGCGCACGAACAGCTCGCGTGGCGCGGTCTGTTCGGGGGCGCCCGCCTCGACCTTGGTCTCGATGTTGAGCGTCACCTGGTACGCCCGGTAGCTCTTGACCAGGTTGAGCACGTCCTTCAGCTCGGCCATCCGGGCCCCCGTGACGACCTCCTGCCCGGGGTGGCCGGGGAGCTGCTGGTAGCCGCAGTCCATGGTCTTGATCTGGGCCAGCGTCAGATCCTTGATGTACTTGCCGACGTACGGGTACATCGGGTCGCCCGGCACCGCGGGGCCGGTGTCACGGCACTTCGTGGCGCTGACCTGGCGGTCGTGGGTGACGACCACCTTCTCGTCCTTGGTGACCTGGGTGTCCAGTTCGAGGGTGGTCACGCCGAGCCGCAGCGCCTTGGCGAACCCCGCCAGGGTCGACTCCGTCGTCAGGCCGAGGCCACCGCGATGCGCCTGGAGATCGAACTGTGTCTTCTGGGGCGGTACTCCACGGCCGCCGTTCGCCGCCTGCGCGGCGCTGGGCAGGGCGGACACCAGGAACACCGGGGCCAGCGCCAGCGCCAGGCCGGCGAGGACTCGTCTAGCGGACATCGCACCTCACTCGTACGGGATCGGGTGACCTCACGACCGTAGAGCGGGCATGGGCGGGTGCAACCGCCCCGAGGTGATGCGGCCGTGAATGGCCGGGGAACGCTCTCCCCGGGTCGACGGCCTCCGCGCATCCTTCCGCCGCCAGGGAGGGGCCGTGTCGGCGCCACCGCCACGGTCACCGCGATATCCGTCGACGCCCCACCGTCGACCGGTCGAGGCCCCGTCGACGCCTCACCGTCGACCCGTCGGCGCGACACCCGTGTCCGTCCCGTCCCCCGATGTCCGGGGCCCCGATCAGGCAGTGAACATCGGCCGATAACCGCCCTCGCCTCCCCCGCGCCCCGCCCCACCCCCGTACGTTGCCCAGTGGCCTCTTCTCTCCGGTACCTCAACTCCGTGCACTGGGAGCACCCTTGGACTCCGAAGCCGCCCCGGACACCGCCCGCCCCGCCGGCACCTTCCCCGCCCGCCCGGAAAGCCCGCCGGTTACGCCGCTGTCCCGCCGCAGATTCCTCCAGGCCACCACCGCCACGGCGACCGCGCTGACCGGAATGACCGGCATGGCCGGTATCGGCGCCCCCGGCGCCCTCGCCGCCCCGGCCACCGCAGGCACCACCGCCGCATCCGTCACTTCTGCCACCTCCGCCACCTCGGCCACCACCACCCTCACCTTCACCCGCGCCACCGGTGGCTCCGCGACCCTCGCGCCGGGCGGTGACCGGCTGATCGCCGAGATCCAGAGCGTGCTCTGGTCCGTCCCCCGCGAGGGCGGCGAGGCCGTGCCGCTCACCCCGGCCGGGTTCGAACCCACCCGCCCGCTGTTCTCGCCCGACGGCGGGACCCTCGTCGTCTGCGCCTACCAAGGAGGCGGATTCCACCTCTGGACGCTCCGCCCCGACGGCTCCGGGCGGCGGCAGCTCACGGACGGGCCGTACGACGACCGGGGGCCCGCCTGGTCGCCGGACGGCACCCGGATCGCGTTCGCCTCCGAGCGCGGCGGCGACCCCGTGACCGGCTCCCCGTACCGCATCTGGACCGTGGACGTGCGCACGGGCGCGCTGACCCGGCTCACCGGCGGGCAGGAGCCGTGGACCGCCGGTGAGTGGGAGGACTCCGACCCCACCTGGTCGCCCGACGGTGAGCGGGTGCTGTTCGTGCGCGCCGCCGTCACCGCGACCGGCACCCTCCGCGCGGACACCATCGCGGCCGTGGCAGCCGACGGCTCCGGCCCGGTCACCACCGAGCACACCGACGACTCCGGCGCCCAGTTGATGACCCCCGCCGTCTCACCCACCGGACGCCTGGCCTATCTGCGCACCACCGCCGCGCCCACCGCGTCCTGCACCCTCGTGGTCGACGGACGGCCGGTCGCCGTCGACGGCGATGTGCTGCCCGCCCCGCCCCGCTGGACCGACGGCGAACGGCTGCTGCTCACCGTCGACGGCCGGTTCCGGCTGCTCGACCCGGACGCGCCGGGCAGCCCGGAGGAGATCCCGTTCACCGCCGCGCTGCCGGTGGAACGGCCGCCCTACCGT
Organism: Streptomyces sp. NPDC059477; assembly: GCF_042749375.1. Taxonomy (NCBI): domain Bacteria; kingdom Bacillati; phylum Actinomycetota; class Actinomycetes; order Kitasatosporales; family Streptomycetaceae; genus Streptomyces; species Streptomyces sp. NPDC059477. The sequence goes on from NZ_JBHYUG010000126.1 coordinate 17,783, forward strand.
GGCAAGACGTACGACTTCGAGGGCACCGGCACCCGCCCCGTACGGGCGCTGCACCTGCCCGCCCTCGCGCCCGACGGCCGTTCCGTCGCCTTCGCCGCGCTCAACGCGCTGTGGATCGGCCGGACCGAGGGCGGCCGGGCACCCCGCAAGATCCTCCAGGTCCCCGCCACCCGCTATGTGCTGGCGCCGGTCTGGACACCCGACGGCAAGGGCCTGGTCTACGCCGACGACCGCGACGGGCTGTTCGCCGTGCGCCGCCGCGACCTCGCCTCCGGCGCGGAGACCGTGCTCGCCGAGGGCGGCCGGGTCTTCCCCGCCCTCTCGCCCGACGGGACCCGGCTGGCCTGCCTGGACATGTCCGGCAATCTGCTGGTCCGGGACCTGGCCCCCGACTCGGCCACCAACCTGGTCCGGGACCTGGCCCCCAACCCGGCCCCCAATCCGGCCCCGGACCTGGACCCGGACCAGCCGCACGGCCCCGAACGCCTCCTCGCCGCCCCGCTCGGCTCCGGCGGTCTGCCGGGCCGCCCCAGTTGGTCCCCCGACGGCCGCTACGTGGCGCTGTGCGACCGCAACCGGCTCAACCGGCGGTTCCGCGAGGGCTACAACCTCATCCGCGTCCTCGACACCACCACCGGCACGGCCACCCTGCACGCCCTCGCCCCGCACACCTCCCTCTCCGACCGCTACGACTCCGGACCCGTCTGGTCCCCCGACGGCCGCTGGATGGCCGTCATCTGCGAATCCGCGCTGTGGCTGCTGCCGGTACGCCCGGACGGCACCCCCGGCGGAGCACCCCGCCGCCTCACCACCGAGGCCGCCGACCACCCCTCCTGGTCCGCCGATGCCCGCAGCCTCCTCTACCTCTCCGCGGGCAGGCTGCGCCTGATCGACATCGCGAGCGGCACGGCCCGTACCGTCCGGGTCCCGCTCGACTACCGCAGACCCCGCCCCGCCGACACGGTCGTGCACGCGGGCCGCCTCTGGGACGGCACCGGCACCGAGGTCCGCGAGGACGTCGACGTCGTGATCCGCGAGGGACGGATCACCGAGGTGGCGGCCCACCGCCCCGCACGCCCCGCCGCCCGCCGCGTCGACGCGAGTGAACGGACCGTGATCCCGGGCCTGTGGGACGCCCACACCCACCCCTGGCAGAGCACCTACGGCGGACGCCAGACCGCACTCCAGATCGCGTACGGCATCACCACCGCCGTCTCCCTGGGCGGCTTCGCCTACGAACAGGCCCGCATCCGCGAGGCGGTCGCCGCCGGTGTCCTCACCGGGCCCCGGCTGCTCAGCACCGGCGAACTCCTCGACGGATCCCGGGTCGCCTACAGCATGGGCCGCGCCCACCGCACCCGCGAGGGCCTGGAGCGCTCACTCGCCCGCGCGCAGGCCCTGGACTGGGACTTCGTCAAGACGTACGTCCGGGCCCCCGGCTGGGTGATGAAGGAGGCCGCCGACTTCGCGCACGAACGGCTCGGGGTGCGCAGCGGCGGCCATCTGTGCAGCCCCGGCGTACAGCTCGGCCAGGATCTGACGACCCATCTCCAAGCCACCCAGCGACTGGAGTTCGGGCACGCCACCTCGGCGCGCGGCAACGCCTACCAGGACGTCACGGAGATCTACTCCGGCACCGACTTCCATCTCGTCGCCACGCCCTTCACCTCGGCGCCACTGCTGGGCACCGACCCGGCCCTCGCGGACGACCCGCGTGTCACCGCGCTGATGCCGCCGTGGGACATCGCCCTGGTCCGGCAGCAGGCCGGTGCCCCGCCGACCCCGGACCAGCTCGCGACGCTCGGCCGGGAGACCGATGTCTACCGGCGGATCCTCGCCGCCGGTGGCCTGGTCGCCCTCGGCACGGACCAGCCGCTCGTCGCCGTCGGCCTCAGCCTCCATCTGGGTCTGCGCGCCCTGCACCGCGCGGGCCTGTCCCCGGCCGAGGCCCTGCGGACGGCCACCGTGCTGCCCGCCCGCGTCTTCGGCGCCGACGCCGATCTCGGCACGCTGGAGGAAGGCAAACTGGCCGATCTGACGATCGTGGACGGCGATCCCTTCACCGACTTCACCACGCTGGTCCGCACGCCGGCCGTGCTGCGGGGCGGGATCCTCTTCGAACAGGCCGACCTGCTGGACGACTTCGCGCCGACAGGGCGGCACGACGCGGCGGACGAGGCCGGCGCGCGGGCCTCCGTGGACTGGCTGGAGGTCAGCCGCCAGATGCGGCGAGAGGGGTGCTGCGACGCGCAGCACCTCGGCTGACCAGGCCCCCGCGCTCACCGGGCCCTCGCTCACCCCGCCCACCGCGCTCACCGGGCCGGTCCCCCCCGACGTGCTACGGGGGTCCGGCCCGGTGCTACCCGTCGACCGACCCCGACTGCGAACCCGGCCCCGAGTTCTTCTGCGAGCGGCTCGACTTGCGGACCAGCTCGCCCGCCATGACCGTCGCCGACGCCACACCGCGCACCCAGCGCGGGCCGCCGCGCGAGGCCCAGACGACACAGGCACACCCGGCGACGGCCAGCACGACGAGGACGGACAGGACGAGTATCACCATGGGCTTCCCCCTTCGTTCCGGGGACACGGGCGCGCCCCCGGTGTGGTCGGGGTCATCCTGTCAGCACGGGCGGTGGTGCGGGGGAGGGGGTGGAGCAGTGGATCATGAGCCGGCACCCGGCACCCGGCACCCGGCACCCGGCACCCGGCGCGCGGCGCGCGGCGCGCG
>NZ_JBHYUG010000127.1:0-19989 GCF_042749375.1 Streptomyces sp. NPDC059477
GCTGACCGCGTCGGCGACGGTGGCTGACCCGGGCCGGTGGCGGGGCGGGCCGGCACGAGCCGGCAGCGGTGGCTTGCACATGCGTCCGGCGGCCGACGTGAACCGACGACAGCCGCCGCACGCCGACGGAAGCCGACGGAGGCCGAGAACCGAGGACGCCGCCGACAGCTGACAGCCGCGCCGCCGACGAAGGCCGATGAAGGCCGATGAAGGCCGATGAAGGCCGATGAAGGCCGATGAAGGCCGACAACAGCTGGCAACGGCAGTCCGACGGACGCCACCCGACGCCAACAGCCGCCGCCGGACCCCAAACCGACGCCCGCGCGCGTACGCGTGCGCGCCGACAACACGAGAGCCGATGAGCCCCCACGGGCTCCGGTGAGGAGTGAGAACACCCCATGACCAGTCCGTCCACCCTGCGGTCCGTGCCCGCCCTGGGGACCCGCCCTGCCTCCGGCGCCCACCCGAGCCGGGCCGAGACCCGTGAGCGGCTCGACCGGGCGTCGTACGACCTTCTCGTCATCGGCGGCGGCATCCTGGGCATCTCCACCGCCTGGCATGCCGCGCAGTCCGGGCTCAGGGTGGCGCTCGTCGACGCCGGTGACTTCGCCGGTGCCACCTCCTCCGCCTCCTCCAAGCTGCTGCACGGCGGGCTGCGCTATCTCCAGACCGGCGCGGTGAAGCTGGTCGCGGAGAACCACGTCGAGCGGCGCGCGCTCTCCCGCCAGGTGGCCCCGCACCTGGCGAACCCGCTCACCTTCTATCTCCCGGTGTACAAGGGCGGACCGCACGGCGCGGCGAAGCTCGGCGCGGGCGTCTTCGCGTACTCGGCGCTGTCCGGGTTCGGCGACGGGGTGGGGCATCTGCTCTCCCCCGCGAAGGCCGCGCAGGACGTGCCCGAGCTGCGTACCGAGAACCTCAGGGCCGTGGCCGTGTACGGCGACGACCAGATGAACGACGCCCGGATGGCCCTGATGACGGTCCGCGCGGCCGTCGAGGCGGGCGCGGTGGTGCTCAACCACGCGGAGGTCACCGGCCTGCGCTTCACCAGGGGCCGGGTGAGCGGCGCCGAACTGAAGGACCGGCTCACGGGCGAGGAGTTCGGGGTGAGCGCCCGGCTGGTGCTGAACGCGACCGGCCCGTGGGTGGACCGGCTGCGCCGGATGGAGGACCCGGGCGCGGCCCCGTCCATCCGGCTGTCCAAGGGCGCCCATCTGGTGCTCAGGCGGACCTCGCCGTGGCGGGCGGCGCTGGCCACCCCGATCGACAGGTACCGGATCACCTTCGCCCTGCCCTGGGAGGACATGCTGCTGCTGGGCACCACGGACGAGGAGTTCGAGGGCGACCCGGCGGACGTCGCCGTCACCGAGCGGGACACCGCGCAGATCCTGGACGAGGCCGCGTTCTCGGTCCGGGACCAGCAGCTCGACCGGGAGCTGATCACGTACGCCTTCGCGGGGCTGCGGGTGCTGCCGGGTGGTCCCGGGGACACGGCGAAGGCGAAGCGGGAGACGGTGGTGACCGAGGGGCGGGGCGGGATGCTGTCCGTCGCGGGCGGCAAGTGGACGACCTTCCGGCACATCGGCCGTACGGTGATGCGCAAGCTGGAGTCGCTGCCGGGTCATCCGCTCGGCGAGGACTTCGAGCCGGTCGCCACACTGCCGAGGCAGCTGCCGCTGCCGGGCGTCGCCAACCCGCGCGCGGTCGCGCACCGGCTGCTGACGGACGGTCCGGCGCCGGGCCCGCGGATGGCCGCGGACACGGCCCGGCACCTCGCCACCCACTACGGTTCGCTGGCCTTCGACATCGCCCGCCTGGCCAACGAGAACCCCGAACTGGCCCGCCGCGTCCACCCCGACGCCCCCGAGATCTGGGCGCAGGTGGTGTGGGCGCGCGACCACGAGTGGGCCGAGACGCCGGACGACGTGCTGCGCCGCCGCACCACCCTGACGATCCGCGGCCTGGCGACGAACGAGGTCCGGACACGGGTTCAGGACATGCTCGACGAGAACTAGAACCCACGGGCGTACGCGCGTAGCCACGGCGCACAAGGAGCGGTTCCTTCACCGGAACCGCCCTTTCCGTATGCCCGCGCACCCGGGCGCACAGGGTGCCTCCCGTCCGTTCACCCGCCGATCGCCGGGCGCGCGGGAGAGTTCACGGCGCATTAGGGCACCTGCGGTGTAAGGGCGTTGATGAGACGTCAATCATCTTGTCATGAACCTGCGGCACGACCGACGGGCCGCAGCCTCATGGAGGTGTGCCTTGCACCGCAGACTCGCCACCGGTCTCGCCGCCTCGGCCCTGGCCGTGATCACCGTCGCCGCGACCGCCACCAGCGCCGCCGCCGCTCCCGCCGACAAGCCCCAGGTCCTGTCCAACTGGACCCAGACCAGCGCGTCCAGCTACACCACGTGGGCCGCCGCCCGCGCCAACCAGGGCGCCTGGTCCGCCTACCAGTTCGACTGGTCCACGGACTACTGCTCCTCCTCCCCCGACAACCCCTTCGGCTTCCCCTTCGCCAACTCCTGTGCCCGCCACGACTTCGGCTACCGCAACTACAAGGCCGCGGGCGCCTTCGACGCCAACAAGGCCCGCCTGGACAGCGCCTTCTACGAGGATCTCAAGCGCGTGTGCAACGGCTACAGCGGCGCCTCCAAGACCGCTTGCAACAGCACCGCCTGGACGTACTACCAGGCCGTCCGCGCCTTCGGCTGAGCGGCGCGGCGACACCGGGTGCGGGGGGTGTGAAAGCGGTGGGACAGGCGATTCGTATGATCGGCGTCGCCGCCCGCTCACCCCTCCGCCGCCTGGGAGTTGTCGTATGCCGCAGGATCGCCAGCCGCTCACCCGCATACCCCGCACCGGGCTGCCGGAGCATGCGGTCGTCGTGGGTGACCCGGGGCGGGCCGCGGATGTCGCCGCGCTGCTCGACGGCGCCGAGGAGGTGTCGTACCACCGCGAGTACCGGGTGTTCGCCGGGAGCTGGAAGGGCCTGCCGGTGGCCGTCGCCTCGCACGGGATCGGGGGGCCGGGCGCGATCCTGCTCTTCCAGGAGATGGCGGACGCGGGCGTGGGCACGTTTGTGCGGCTCGGTACGGCGGGGGCGATGCGGCCGGGCATCGGTGACGGCGAGCTGGTGATCGCGCAGGCCGCCGTGCGCGACGACGGGGTGACCGGGCAGTTGCTGCCGCCGGAGTACCCGGCCGTGGCCGCGCCGGAGGCGGTGCTGGCGCTGGAGCGGGCCGCGCGGGAGGCGGGGGCGGTGAGCCACCGGGGCATCGTGTGGACGCGGGCCGCGTTCCAGCCGGGACTGATCCCGCTGACGGCGTACGAGGGTGCCGGGCTCGCCGCGATCGAGATGGAACTGTCGGCGCTGCTGGTGACGGCGTCGCTGCGCGGGCTGGTCGCGGGCGGGGTGCTGGTGATCGACGGGGTCAACGCCGACGAACTCGCCGACGAACGGGCGACCGGCGCGTACGACCCACACCGGGAGGTGGTCACGTCCGGCGTCGAACGGGGCGCGGTGGTGTCACTGGAGGCGCTGCGGTTGCTGGCGGAGCGGGCGGGGGGCTGCTGAGCGGGGTGGGGTGGGGTAGTTGGATCGGCCCGGCGCCCGGACCTGGGCGGCGCCCGGATAGGCCCGGCACCTGGACCGACCCGACGCCCGGGCCTGGGCGGCGTCCGGATTGGCCCCGGCACCCGGACCGGGGCTGCGTCCGGACCGGGGGCGTCCGAATTGGCCCGGTGCCCGGGTTTGCCTGGCGTCCGGATCGACCCGGCGCCCGGATCACGCCGGAATCCGACCCGTCCCGGCGCCCTGGTCGCCCCGCGCCCGATCGACGTCGGCGCCCAGTTCCGGTCCGGTCCGGAACCGGACCTGGCGGCGGGCCCGGTGTGCAACCGGCCCGATCTGGATCGGACCTTCCCGAACCGGACCGAAGCGGACCCGCGCAAATCGGACCCGCCTGGATCGGTCCCATCATCGCGGGCGCCTCGGCACACCGGCCAGGCCCCCTCGGCAAAGTGCGGTCCAGCCGGCGAGCCCCTGCGGATCGGACCGGCCAAGACCGCCCGACCCGTGCAGATCGGACCCCGCCCGGACCGGACCAGGCATCGCAGGCCCCGCCCCACACCCGACCCCTCGCCACAAGTACGGTCCAGCCCGCAGGCCCTGCGGATCGGACCGGCCAGGACCGCCGGACCCGCGCAGGTCGGACCCACACGGACCGGACCCGCCATCGCGGGTACCCCGGCACACACCGGCCCTCCTCGGCACAGGTGCCGCTCAGACCACGGCCCCCTGCGGATCGGACCCGCACCCGCACCCCCCTGCCCCCGCTCACGTCCAGCCCACTGACCGCGCATAATGACGCTGAGACATCCGATGTCTGAGCGACCGGGGAGGCGGGGCCATGGCTGTCACCGACGAGGCGATCGAGAAGATCAAGGGAATGATCGTCTCCGGTGCGCTGCGGCCGGGCGACCGGCTGCCCAAGGAGAGCGAACTCGCCGCCGAGCTGGGCCTGTCCCGCAACTCCCTGCGCGAGGCCGTGCGCGCGCTGTCGCTGATCCGGATCCTGGACGTACGCCAGGGCGACGGCACGTACGTCACCAGCCTGGATCCCCAGTTGCTGCTGGAGGCGCTGAGCTTCGTCGTCGACTTCCACCGGGACGACACCGTCCTTGAGTTCCTCGCCGTGCGCCGCATCCTGGAGCCGGCCGCAACCGCGATCTCCGCCACCCTGATCGGCGAGCGGCAGCTCGACGCGCTCACCGCGCAGCTGGACGCGCTGGGCGGCGCCCCCTCGGTGGAGGAACTGGTCGCCGCCGACCTGGAGTTCCACCGCGCGATCGTGCAGGCGTCGGGCAACTCGGTGCTGTGCTCGCTGCTGGACGGGCTGTCCGGGCCGACCACCCGGGCCCGGATCTGGCGCGGGCTGACCCAGGAGGACGCGGTCAGCCGCACCCTGCACGAGCACCGGGCGATCCTCGGCGCGCTGCGCGACCGGGACGCGGAGGCGGCACGCGCGTGGGCGACCGTGCACATCGCGAGCGTGGAGCAGTGGCTGCGCTCCACGCTGTAGGTCCCGGACGCTATAGATCCCGCAATAGATCCCGCAATAGGTCCCGCAATAGGTCCCGGTGTAGATCCCGGCGTAGATCCCCGTGCTCGGATGATTCGCAGAGCTGTTCGTGGGGTGTTCCGGGGTGGTGGGCGGGGCAGTGATCCGTTCATCCCCCGTGCCAGGGGGCTGCGGGCGCCCGCGCCGCACGCCGTAAGGTTGGGTGGTCAGGCGAGGGCATGTCGGAAGGAGGCGCTGGGTGATCGAGCTGGAGGGGGTTCCCGAGCTGATCGACCCAGTGATGGTGGCCGCGTTCGAGGGCTGGAACGATGCCGGCGACGCCGCTTCCACCGCGGTCGCGCACCTGGAGCGGGAATGGAAGGGCGAGGTGTTCGCGGCGCTGGACGCCGAGGACTACTACGACTTCCAGGTGAACCGCCCCACGGTGTGGATGGACGACGGCGTGCGCAAGATCACATGGCCGACGACAAGGTTGTCCGTGGTCCGGGTCGGTGGCGAGAAGCCGCGCGACCTGGTGCTGGTGCGCGGCATCGAGCCGTCCATGCGCTGGCGCTCGTTCTGCAACGAGCTGCTGGGCTTCGCCCACGAGCTGGGTGTGGAGCTGGTGGTGATCCTGGGCGCGCTGCTCGGCGACACCCCGCACACCCGTCCGGTCCCGATCAGCGGCACCACGTCCGATGCGGACCTGGCACAGCGGATGGACCTGGAGGAGACCAAGTACGAGGGCCCGACCGGCATCGTCGGGGTGCTCCAGGAGGCGTGCACGCACGCGGGCGTCCCGGCGGTGTCGCTGTGGGCGGCCGTGCCGCACTACGTCTCGCAGCCGCCGAACCCGAAGGCGACGCTGGCGCTGCTCAACCGCCTCGAAGACCTGATCGACGTCCGGATCCCGCTGGGCGAGCTGGCGGAGGACGCGCGGGCCTGGCAGGTCGGGGTGGACCAGCTGGCCGCCGAGGACAGCGAGGTCGCCGAGTACGTGCAGTCGCTGGAGGAGGCCCGCGACACCGCGGAGCTGCCCGAGGCGTCCGGTGAGGCAATCGCCCGCGAGTTCGAACGCTATCTGCGGCGCCGGGACGGCGGCGCGGCCCCGCCGACACCGGGCGAGCGGACCCGCCCGCCGAAGCCCCCGAAGTCGGCGACGGACGACGATGAATCGTCGGAGGACTGAGCAAGGACCGTAGGACCGCGGACCGGGGCTCAGGGAGTACGGAGGAGGGAGGCGCACCCCGGGGTGCGCCTCCCTCCTGTGTTGACCGGCTGACCGTCCGCGTCCCTAGAGCGCCACGCCGAGCAGCGCGTCCACGGCCCGTGATACGACGCCGGGGGCGCCGATGTCCGTACCGCCCCGGTCCTGCTGGAGCGCGGCCCAGCGGTCCACGGCGGTGAGGGCGGCCGGGGCGTCGAGATCGAGGGCGAGGGCGTCACGGATCTCGTCGACCAGGGCGTCGGCCGGGGGGCCGTCGGGCCGGGAGACGGCGGCGCGCCAGCGCTCCAGGCGGGCCTCGGCGTCGGCGAGGACCTGGTCGGTCCACTCCCAGTCGGCGCGGTAGTGGTGGGCGAGCAGGGCGAGGCGGATGGCGGCGGGGTCGACTCCGTCGCGGCGCAGCTGGGAGACGAAGACCAGGTTGCCCTTGGACTTCGACATCTTCTCGCCGTTCAGGCCGACCATGCCGGCGTGGACGTATGCCTTGGCCATGGGGAACTCGCCGGTGAGCACCTGGGCGTGCGAGGCGCCCATCTCGTGGTGCGGGAAGGCGAGGTCGGAGCCGCCGCCCTGGACGTCGAAGCCCATGCCGAGGTGGTCCAGGGCGATGGCGACGCACTCGATGTGCCAGCCGGGGCGTCCGCGGCCCAGGGAGCCGCCGTCCCAGCTGGGGTCGCCGTCACGGGCCGCCAGCCACAGCATCGGGTCGAGGGGGTTCTTCTTGCCGGGGCGGTCCGGGTCGCCGCCGCGCTCGGCGGACAGCAGCCGCATGGCGGCGGCGTCCAGGTGGGAGACCTGCCCGAAGTGCGGGTCGGCCTCGATGGAGAAGTAGACGTCGCCTTCGAGGTCGTAGGCGGCGCCGAGGTCACGCAGGCGCTCGACCAGCGGGACGATGCCGGGTATGGCCTCGACGGCCCCTATGTAGTGCCGCGGGGGCAGCATCCTCAGGGCGGTCATGTCCTCGCGGAAGAGGGTCGTCTCCTGCTCGGCGAGGGCGGTCCAGTCGACGCCGTCGCGCTGCGCCCGCTCCAGCAGCGGGTCGTCGACGTCGGTGACGTTCTGGACATAGTGGACCTGGCGCTTGGTGTCGAGCCACACGCGCTGCACGAGGTCGAACGCGTTGTAGGTCGCCGCGTGCCCCATGTGGGTCGCGTCGTACGGCGTGATGCCGCAGACGTAGATACGGGCGACGGGACCGGGGTCGAGGGAGACGAGTCCACCGGTCGCGGTGTCGTGGATCCTCAGGTCGCGGCCCTGACCAGGCAGGGCGGGGACCTCGGAAGCGGGCCAGGCATGCATGACTTGAGCCTAACCGGACCACAGTTACGTGTACGAACCGGACCGGGCCGGATAGCCGGTAAGGCGGTCTTGCGGAATCGGCACCCATATGCACCCGGGCACCCATGTGCGCCTAGGTACCCATTTGCACCTATGCGCCTATTTATACCTAAGCACCGATTTATACCTCCGCGCCGGTGGCTCTACACCGGTGGCCAGGGGATGGCCGGCCAGTCGCCCGTCGGCTGGGGGTGGACCCCGGCGGTCAGGAGGGCGGTGATCCGGGCGCGGGTGGCGTCGAGTTCGGCGGGGGTGATCAGGGCGGTGAGTCGCGCCGCCAGGGGGGCGCCCGGTGCGAGGGCGTCCTTCAGGCGGGTGAGGGCGGTGGTGGCGTCAGGGAGGAGGGGTTCGCCCGCCCAGCCCCACAGGAGGGTGCGGAGTTTGGTCTCGGCGTTGAAGGTGACGCCGTGGTCGATGCCGTAGAGGTGGCCGTCGGCGGTGGGGAGCAGATGACCGCCCTTGCGGTCGGCGTTGTTGATCACGGCGTCCAGGACGGCCAGGCGGCGCAGCTGCGGGTCGTCGGCGTGCACCAGGAGCGCGGTCCGGTCCTCGGCGACCTCGGCGAGGCCGATGGCCTTCCAGCCGGGCTCGGGTTCCTCGCCGTCCACCAGGGCGAGCAGGTCGGCGTCGGGGGTGGCCTCGATCCACAGCTGGACCATGCCCTCGCCGTAGGGTCCCTCGCGCAGCACGGTCGGCGGGATCAGGTCCCAGCCGGTGGCCGCGCCGACCTCGTAGGCGGCCACCTCGCGCTGGGCGAGGGTGCCGTCGGGGAAGTCCCACAGCGGGCGTTCCCCGGCGACCGGCTTGTAGACGCAGGCGGCCTCGCGGCCCTGGTGGGTGATCGTGCAGTACAGGGCCGCGTTGGAGGCGTCACGGATCCGGCCGCGCACGGTCAGCTCACCCTCGGTGAGCAGGTCGACGGGCCGCTGGACGGGCGATCCGGCGGACGGGCCGACGGGATGGCCATCCATCTGCTCGGCGGGGTGGCCGTCAGACCGCTCGACAGGGTGACCGGCGGACTGCTCGGCGGGATGGCCGTCAGACCGCTCGGCGGGCGATGGGGGCGGCGCCTCGGAGGTCACGCTCCGCGGCGGTATCCGTTCTGGCGCGGACATACGTGTCCTTCCGGGTCGAGCGGCAGGCTGCACAGCGGGCACGGCGGCCGGCCGGCGTTGACGACGTCCAGCGCGCGTTTGGCGAAGGCTCGGGCCTGGGCACCGGAGAGCCGGACCCGCAGCATCGGGGGTCCGTTCTCCTCGTCCTGGAGGAGCCGCTCCTCGGCCTCGGCGAGATCCTCGTCGGTGTCGGCGTCCAGTTCCACCAGCGCCTGCGCCTCGACGATCATGCGCTGTTCCTCGCCGTCCCAGGCGAGGGCCATGGTGCCGACCCGGAACTCCTCCTCGACGGGGGTGTCCAGGGGGCCGGTGTCGGCGACCTCGGTGGGTGCCACGGCCGGGACGGCCGCGCTGCCGCCACTGCGCCGTACGACCTCGTCCAGCAGCTCGTCCATGCGTTCGGCGAGGGCGGCGACCTGGGTCTTCTCCAGGGCCACGCTGGTCACGCGGGGGCCGGCGGTGGCCTGGAGGAAGAACGTACGGCGTCCGGGCAGTCCGACCGTACCGGCCACGAAGCGGTCCGGGGGGTCGTAGAGGAACACCTGACGGGACACGTCCAGCTCCATAGCAGTCGAGAAGGGAATCGGCGGTGGTGGGGGATCGCGGGCGACGCTGCTCGGTTTCGCGGCTCCTGCAACCGCTCAACCCTACTGCGGCCGTCGATCACGGTGCGCCCGCACCACCACCGACCGGGGCGTCCCCCTCCGGGGGTGCCTCGCGCGGCACCAGGGAGGCGAAATCGCCGGTGTCGCCGAGCCGGAGCAGGAAGGGCCGCAGCCGGGTGTACCGGATCACGGTGATCGAACAGGGTTCGACGGAGATCCGCTGGAACAGGTCGAGATGGAGTCCGAGCGCGTCGGCGACCAGCGACTTGATGATGTCGCCGTGCGAGCACATGAGATAGACGGCGTCGGCGCCGTGATCGCGCTCCACGCGCGCGTTCCACTCGCGTACGGCCTCGGCGGCGCGGTGCGCCATGGCGCGCATGGACTCGCCGCCGGGGAACGCGGCGGCCGACGGATGGGACTGGACGAGGTCCATCAGCGGCTCGCCGGTCAGCTCGCCGAGCTTGCGGCCGGACCAGTCGCCGTAATGGGCCTCGCCGATCCGCTCGTCCTCGCGGACGGTCAGTGCGGGGCGGGCGTCCAGGAGCGGCTGGACGGTCTCCCGGCAGCGTGTGAGAGGGCTGGTGACGACTTCGGCCAGCGGCAGCGCGGCGAGCCGTGAGGGCACGCTCGCGGCCTGTTCCCGGCCGCGTTCGTCGAGTACGACACCGGGGGTCCAGCCGGCGAGCAGGCCCGCGGTGTTGGCGGTGGAGCGTCCGTGCCTCAGAAGGATCAGCGTGGGCATGCCGACCAGGGTAGGCGTACCACCGGGTGCGGCGGCGGGTCGCCGGCGGGAGAATGCGCAGGGTGATCGTGGACTGCGCCATCTACCGCGACGGGCGGCGCACGGAGGCGCCGGAGGACTTCTCGGCGGCACTCGCCGAGGCCCGCGCGGGCGGCGGATTTGTGTGGATCGGTCTGCATGAGCCCACGCCGGGCGAGTTCGACCTGGTCACGGAGGAGTTCGGGCTGCATCCGCTGGCCGTGGAGGACGCCCTGAAGGCGCATCAGCGGCCCAAGCTGGAGGTGTTCGACGACTCGCTGTTCGTCGTGCTGAAGCCGGTGCTGTACGAGCCGGAGGGCGACACCGTCACCAGCGGCGAGGTGATGATCTTCATCGGGGACGGCTTCGTGGTGACCGTGCGTCACGGCGAGGGCGCTCCGCTGGCGGCGGTACGGCACCGGCTGGAGCATGACCCGCAGCTGCTCGGCAAGGGGCCCACGGCGGTCGTGTACGCCATCTCGGACGCCGTGGTCGACCACTATCTGGAGGTCGCGGGCGAGTTGCAGACCGACCTGGAGGAGCTGGAGGCGGAGGTCTTCTCGCCGGAGGGCGGCGGCTCGCGGAACGCGGCGCTGCGGATCTACTCCTTCAAACGGCAGGTCCTGGAGTTCCGCCGGGCGTCCGTGCCGCTGGCGCTGCCGCTGACCCGGCTCGCGGGGCTCGGCCCGTTCGGCGGCGGGGTGCCGTTCGTGAACCACAAGGCGCGGCCGTACTTCCGTGATGTCAATGACCATCTCGCGCGCGTGAACGAGGCCGTGGAGAGCCTGGACCGGCTGGTGTCGGACATCCTGTCGGCGCAGCTGGCGCAGATGAGCGTGCGGCAGAACGACGACATGCGCAAGATCTCCGCCTGGGCGGCCATGGCGGCGGTGCCGACGATGATCGCGGGCATCTACGGCATGAACTTCGACCACATGCCCGAGCTGCACTGGATCTGGTCGTATCCGGCGGTGATCGCGCTGATGGCCGTGCTGGTGACGGCGCTGTACCGGGGGTTCAAGCGGCGGGGCTGGATGTAGCGGGAGCGAGAACGGAACGGGAGCGGTGGTCGGGAGCGGTGGTCGGTAACGGCACGCCCCACGCACGGCACGCGCGCGTGGGGCGTTTTCTGCGTCCTGGTGGGGCGTTTTCGGCGTCCTATGGGGGCGATTTTCGTGGAGCCGGGCTCGGCGGAGCCAGGCTCAGGCGAACTCGGGTGCCGCGCCGGGCGCCCCGCCGAGCGCGTCACGACGTTGCGGCATCTTCAGCGACACCATGCGCCGCCAGCCACCCAGACGCTCGTACCCGTAGACGGCGTGGATGCCGAGGGCCAGGACGGCCGCCTTGGGCCGGGACCAGCCCAGGACGCGCCCCATCTGGGCCATGACGGCGAGGCTGACGTCCCGGTAGATCCGGATCTCGGCGAGGGCGCAGGTGCGCAGGGTGCGGTGAATGGCCCGGCCGTGCCCGGCACGCGCGTAGCGCAGCAGTTCCTCGTGGCAGTAGGCGAGATGGTTGTCCTCGTCGTGGGAGATCATTCTCACCGCGCGGCCGATGTCGGGGTGGTCCCCGAAGTACCTGAGCAGCATCTCCATCTGCTCCGAGGCACGCTGCTCGGTGACCCGGCTGTGGGCGAGATAGGTGAGGACGTCCTGGAGGGTCAGGGCCTGGTCGCTCTTGAGCTTCTCGTGGGCGAGACCGATGCCGTTCTTCTCCAGGAGCATGGTGTAGTCGGTCGCGGACGGTACGTCGACGGGTTCGAGGCCGCGCTTCTTCATCAGGGCGTTGAAGATCCGCCCGTGCTTGTCCTCGTCGGCGCCGTGCCGGGTGATCTTGGGGGCGAGGTCACGCTCGCCCGCGGGCACGAGCGCGGCGATGCGGGCGTTCTCCCAGCCGCCCTGCGACTCACCGCTGGCGGCGATGGAGCAGAACAGCCGGAAGGACTCGTCGTTGTCGAGGATCTCCTGGAACAGACTCTTGGCCGAAAGCATCTGAGGCACCCTCTCTGGAGGAACTCCGCAAAGAACGAGTCAAATGCCCGCGCAGAGGTGCTGCAACAGTTGTGTCGGACAACTCCGCCAAAAGAAGGACCCGGGGATTGCGCCGGAGGCGTAACCGCGCGCGCTCCGGCGCGTTGTTCCCGTGACGGCCGTGGCGGGGAAGACCCCCGAGCCCCCACCACGGCCGCAGAAACTTCCCCCCTCCTGCCCCTCCGGGTGACGCCGTGTCACGCGAGCCCGGCGCGCTCCAGGGCCTCGGTGCCGGCGCGCAGCGCGGCGAGCCGCTCGTCCAGGGTGAATCCGGCAGGGGCCAGCGTGAGGGTGGTGACACCGGCCGCCGCGTACGCCTTCATCCGGTCGGCGATCCGGTCCACGGAGCCGATCAGCGTGGTGGAGTCGATGAGGTCGTGCGGTACGGCGGCTGCGGCGCCCTGCCTGTCGCCCCCGAGGTACTTCTCCTGGATCTCGGCGGCGGCCTGCTCGTAGCCCATGCGCTGGGCGAGCTGGTTGTAGAAGTTCTGCTTGCGGCTGCCCATGCCGCCGACGTAGAGGGCGGTGTAGGGACGGAAGGTGTCGGCGAGGGCGGTGATGTCCTTGTCGTCGCCGAGAGCGAGGGGGACGGTGGGGCAGACGTCGAAGCCGTCCAGTGTCCGGCCGGCCTTCTCGCGTCCCGCGCGGAGGTATGTCAGCGCGGTGTCCTCCAGGTGGTCGGGCGCGGCGAAGATCAGCAGGGCGCCCTCGGCGATCTCGCCGGTCTGCTCCAGGTTCTTCGGGCCGATCGCGGCGATGTACAGCGGGATGTGCTCGCGCTGGGGGTGCACGGTCAGCTTGATCGGCTTGCCGGGGCCGCCCGGCAGCGGCAGCGTCCAGTGCGCGCCCTCGTAGGACAGGCGCTCACGGGTCATCGCCCTGCGGACGATCTCGACGTACTCGCGGGTGCGGGACAGCGGTTTGTCGAACTTGACGCCGTACCAGCCCTCGGACACCTGCGGCCCGGAGACGCCGAGCCCGAGCCGGAACCGGCCGCCGGAGAGGGAGTCGAGGGTGGCGGCCGTCATCGCCGTCATCGCGGGCTGGCGGGCCGGGATCTGGAAGATGGCCGAGCCGACGTCGATCCGCTCGGTCTGCGCCGCCACCCAGGTCAGCACGGTGGCCGCGTCCGAGCCGTACGCCTCGGCGGCCCAGCACACCGCGTAGCCCAGCCGGTCGGCCTCCTTGGCGACCGCCAGATTGTCCGCGTCCATCCCGGCACCCCAGTATCCGAGGTTGATCCCGAGCTGCATGGCCGATCCCCTTACCCGTCAGTAACGTCCCTGTGTCCGCAGACCCTAGCGCGGGGCGGACCGGGGGGCGAGATGGCTGTGACGAGGGTCGCGGTGAGGGGTGGGGGTGGGTGAGCGGGGTGGGGGTTTCGGAGGAGGCGCGGGGCCGGTTGTGGAGGGGTGGGGTGAGAGGGCGTTTCGGGGCGCGGTCGAATGAGGTGGACGGGACCCTCGGCGGCGAGCGGCGAGCGTAGGCGCCGGTCCGAAGCCGAACCGGAAGCCAGGAGCGTGACGGGCGCGTTCGGCAAGCATCGGGCGGGAGAGGGGCGCGGGCCGGCTGCTCGCCGCTGGGGCAGGGCGCTCGGCGTCTCAACGGATACGGGGTCGCCGAGAACCGGCTCGGCTGCCGGTGAGCGGGCTCGGTGGTGCGCACCTCACCCCGCGACTCACCTCACTCCGCCTCACCGCGCCGCGCCGCACCGCCCATCCGGATCGGTCGTCACGGAAGGGACCGCCCGACGGGCACGCCCCCGCGCCCAACCGGCGTCCGACAGCGGACGCGCATCACGGTGACCAAGACCCGGGCGCCCGCCACCCCGACCCACCCCGGACGCCGCGGCCGAGCGAGACAGCACCTGCCGGTGCCGGTGCCGACCGGCCGCGCACACCCCCCGCACACCACCCGCCGCGCGGCAGCGCACCAGCAGCGCGCCCGTGGCGCGGTGGGCAGTGGCCGGGCCCCACCCTCGGGGCCGCCGGGCCGCCCGGGGCCGGGGCAGCCCCGTTCGGGGTGTGCGGGCCTGTGGCCATGGGCTTCGCCGGTCACGGTGAGGTGGCTGTCGGGGCGGCCGGTTGTGCACTGGCCACCCACGGGGCCAGTTCTGGCCAGTACTCTCGGCGTTCATGGAGCAGAGGCATCTCGGCCGCACCGGCCTGCGCGTGTCCCGCATCGGTCTCGGCACCCTCACCTGGGGCAGAGACATCGACGAGCACGACGCGGCGGACCTCTTGAAGACCTTCTGGGAGGCGGGCGGGAACCTGATCGACACGGCGGACGTGTACGGCGACGGGGAGGCCGAGTATCTGCTCGGGCGGCTCATAGACGGCTTCGTGCCGCGCCGCGATGTGGTCATCTCCACGAAGGCGGGCAGCGTGCCCGACCCGGACCGCCGCTTCAACGGCTCGCGCGGCCATCTGCTCGCCGCCCTGGACGCCTCCCTCGCCCGCCTCGGCACGGACTACGTCGACCTCTGGCACATCCACGCCTTCGACCCCGACACCCCGCTGGAGGAGTCCCTCCAGGCCCTCGACCTCGCGGTGGCCAGCGGTCGCGCCCGCTACGCCGGGGTCTCCAACTTCTGCGGCTGGCAGCTCGCCAAGGCCGCCACCTGGCAACTCGCCGCCTCCGGCACCCGTACCCGGCTGTGCAGTACGCAGATGGAGTACTCGCTCCTCCAGCGCGGCGTCGAGCGCGAGGTCCTGCCCGCCGCGCTCGATCTGGGCATCGGGCTGCTGCCCTCCTCCCCGCTGGGGCGCGGCGTGCTCACCGGCAAGTACCGCGAGGGTCTGCCCATGGACTCGCGGGGCGCCTCGGAGCACCTGGCGCCGTTCGTCGAGCCGTATCTCGACGACACCGCGAGCCGGATCGTGGAAGCGGTGATCACGGCCGCCGACGGGCTCGCGGTGACCCCCCTCCAGGTCGCCCTCGCCTGGATCCGGGACCGGCCCGGAGTGACCGCGCCCATCGTCGGCACGCGCAACGCGCAGCAGCTCAGCGCCGCGTTGTCAGTGGAGGCGCTTAGTCTTCCTGACGAGATCTGCCGGGCGCTCGACGATGTGTCGGCGCCCGTGCACCGCTATCCCGATCACGACTGGAGCACGCTGTGAGCACGGAGCCGGAGAGCACGGAGGAGAACACGGCCGAGGGCCCTCCGGACACACCGGACACGACCGGGGCGACCGGGGCGACCAATGCGGGCGACGCGGCCGACGGGACAGACACGCCCGACGGCGTGCCCTCGGGTGACTCCCCGACCCCCGACACCGCAGCCCAGCTCACCGAGGCCGAGGCCGAACTGGCCGCACAGCGTCGGGAGCGGGAGCGGATCGAGCGGCGCAAGGCGGAGAAGGCGGCCCCCATCGCCAGCGGAGCCAAGCTGAACGGCAAGGCGGCCGATCTGCTCGCGGCGGTACGAGCGGTGGAGAGCGGCGAGAAACCCGCCACGACCGTGTTCGCAGAGCCAGAGCCTGCGGCAGCGCCGGACCCGGGACAGGGACAGGGACAGGGACAAGAGCCGAAATCCGCTCCGCGCCCCGCCCCCGCCCTCTCCCCCACCCCGGCCCCCTCCCCCGAGCCGGGCGGGCGCCCGGCACCGGTGGCCGCCGAGACGCCCGCGGGCCCCACCGCCGAAGCCGTCGCCGCCGTACGGCAGGTGCTGGCCGGTGGCGGTGCCCCCGAGGCGCTCGCCCCGCAGATCGCCGAGGCCCTCGGCGGGGACGCGCCCGACCTGCTGCGCGAGGACCCCTGGCGGCTGCTGGGGGTCGCCGGGGTACGGCCCGAGCAGGCGGACGGCTTCGCGCGGGCGCTGCTGGGCGCGGAGTGCCGTCCGGACGACGCGCGGCGGGGCCGCGCGGTCACCTGCTGGCTGCTGGAACAGGCGGCGCTCGCCGGACACACCGTCCTCGACCTGCCCGCCCTCCTCACCGCCCTGGGACAGCGCGGGGTACCCGACCCGGACGAGGCCGTGGAACACACCCTCGCCGAGGGTGAGGCACTGCTCTTCCACGACCCTCTGGACGAGCCCGGCGCCCCGGCCGCACCGGACACCGGGCAGGAGGAGGCCGAGGGCGCGGAGGAGGCCGAGCGGCCGGTCCGCGTGCTGGTCGGGCTTGAGCGGTACGCGCTCGCCGAGGAGAGCCTCGCCGACGGGCTGGCCCGGCTGATCACCTCGGTACCGAAGCAGGACGGTTCGGCCGAGGACTGGGAGCGGGCCGCCGACGGGGCCGAGGGGGCCGCCGCCGAGCTGATCCGCGCCGTCGCGGGACACGGTCTGGTGCTGCACACCGGCGCCGAGGCGTCCCTCGCCGAACCGGCCGCGCTGCTGGACGCGGCGCACGCGCTCGGGCTGCGCGCCTGGGCGGCGACCCGTTCGCCGGTGGGCCGGGAGCGGTTCGCGGCCCGGGTCGAGGGGCCCGGGACGGCCACCGTCGCCGGGCTGCTGTCGGGCGTCCAGGGTCCCGGCCGGGATCCGGAAGGCGCCCTCGACCTGGATCTGCTCGTCGTCCTCGACGCGCCTCAGCTGGACGTGGAGAGCGCCGCGCTGCTCACCGAGTCGCTGCCGGACGGCGCCCGGCTGGTGCTGGCCGGTGACCCCGCGGTGCTGTGGTCGGCGGGGCCCGGCCGGGTCTTCGCCGATCTGCTGGCGGCCCGGTACTGCCCGCAGATCGCCTCCCGCCGCCCGGACCCGGGCCCGCTGGGCGAGCTGGTCTCGGGCATCGGCATCGGCGAGCTGGCCCAGGTCGACGCGCCCGGCAAGGAGATCGTCATCGTGCCGGTACGGGACGCGGGCGAGGCCGTGCACCGGACCGTCCAGCTGGTCGCGGACTCCGTGCCCCGGGCGATCGGCGTGCCCGCCGAGGAGACGGTCGTGATCACCCCGGGCCTTGGCGGCGCCGCGGGCACCCGCGCGCTCAACGCGGCCCTCAAGGAACGGCTCAATCCGGGCCCCGGCCGCTTCGGCGGCTTCGACCCCGGCGACCGGATCGTGCACTCCCCGGCGCCGGGCCGCGCCGTGCCGGGCACGGTGGAGACGGCGGACGCCGACGGGCTGCACCTGTCGTGCGCGGGCGAGCGGATCGTCGTACCGAAGGACCGGGTGGCGCAGTCCGTGCGGCACGGCTGGGCGCTGACCGCGCACCAGGCGGTGGGGGCGCGCTGGCCGGCCGTGGTCGCGGTGCTGCCCGGCGATGCCGCGCAGGCCCTCAGCCGGCCGTGGGTGTACACGGCGTTCGGTCGCGCGGACCGTCATCTGTCGGTGGTGCACGGCGTGGAACAGGCGCTGTCCAAGGCCGTGGCCGAGGTCCCGGCCAAGCCCCGCACGACCCGTCTGCCGGCGCTCCTGCGCCCTCAGCTCCCGGCCTCCGGCTGACCACCGGCCCACACCCAAAGGTGACGGCGGGGGGGGGGGGGGGGGGGGGCCCCCCCCCCCCCCCCCCCCCCCACCCCCCCCACCACGCTCACACACCCTCACAAAACCACTATGGCGGGGGGGGGGGGGTGGGACACCCCCCCCCCCCCCCCCCGCCGATCACCACCGCTCAGCACCTGCCGTCGAGATCATCCCGATGCCGCGAGCCACGGCACGCACCGCTCCCACGGCCCCACCGGACGCCGGGCACGTGCTTCACGACAGGTCCGGTCAGGGCGTCATCCTCCCCGGTCCGCCAGGCGACGCGAAGACGACGGGAAAAGGCCCTAGCGGTGATCCGCGTCCAGCGGCTCCAGGTCCTCGTCGTCGTCCAGCTCGTCCAGCTCCACCTCGTCGACCTCATCGACGTCGTCGACATCGCCGACGTCATCGGCATCATCGGCGTCCTCCGGGTCCTCGCCGTCGTCCTCCTCCTCGTCGAAGACGGAACTGACGTCGAAGCGGCACACCACCCGCTGCGGATCGACCTGGTCGAACGGGGCGTCCAGCCACTCGCCGGGGTCGGCCGACTCGTCCGCCGCCGTCACCCACAGCGTGGAATCGCCCTCCTCCAGACCGAACTCCTTGTGCCGCGAGGCGATCTCGTCCGGCTCGTACTCCCCGAACAGCACCCCGAGCGCCCCGTGCAGGGTGCCCGCCGTCCGGTCACCCGCCGCGCCGTCCTCCTGGTCCACCGCCTCGATCCGCTGGGCCTGCGCCAGCAGCCGCTGCGGCTCCGCGACCGCGTAGTCACGGCGGATCAGCACACTGAGCGCGTTCGGCTCCTCGGGACCGGTGTACGGGGGCAGCGCGTCCTCCGCGCCGGGGATCTCGAAGGGCGTGACCTCGTCGTAGCGGTCGTAGAGCAGCTCGTCGTACGCCTCGGCCGCCGCGGCGAGCTGGTTGAACGCCTCGTACACGGCCTGGTCGTCCTCCTCGGACCGGCGTTCGACCGCGGCCAGGTGGCGGTCGAGCGCGGTCTTGACCGCCTCGGCGGCGGCACGTACCTCGGCAGCGGTGGGCTGCGCAGCATCAGACATAGTGCAGACGCTATCCGTACCGGGCCCCAGCCCGCACAATAGATGCGATGCCGGAATACGAATTTGTCGACGTCCACGTACCGCGCGGGGTTTCCCGCAAGGAAGCGGCACGTCTGCTGACCGACCACGCCGAGTACGGAAACTGGGAGTTGTACCGCCTGAGCCTGCTGCGCGACGGCAGCCGCCGGGTGCGGCTGCGCCGGCGGATCATCCGCCAGGTCCGCGCGACCTGGTGATCCGGCCGGTACGCGCGGAGGGACCCGCGCGGCGGTACACACGCATACAAAGCGGGCCCCGCCGAGACAGGGCCCGCTCCGTCGGACGCGTCCGGTGCGGCGGCTCGGGTTACGCCGAGATCCGCGCCCGGCGGTAGAGGACCGCGCCCGCGAGCAGCGCCCCCGCGCCCAGTCCGAGCGCCCCGCCCAGCGGCAGCGAGCCACCGGTCTCCGCGAGCTGCGCCGAGCCGTCCGGCTGGGCGACGGAGAGGGTCGCGGGCCGGTTGCCGGAGGAGACGGGGGTGCCAGGTGTCCCGACGCCCGGTCCGGGCGGGGTGGCCGGCTCCACCGGGTTTCCGGGGATGCCCGGATTGCCGGGGGTGCCCGGGGTACCCGGCTCACCAGGGTTTCCGGGAGTTCCGGGATTACCGGGGGTACCAGGGTTGCCGGGATTGCCGGGCTCCCCGGGGTTGCCCGGTGTCGACGGGTTCGGCGGGGGCGTGGTCGCCGGGCCGCCCGGCGGGGTGACCGGCTGTTCGCCGTACCCGCCGCCCCCGTTGCCGCAGTCGTTGCCGGTCGTGGAGTTGCCGATGCCGATGACGTCGACGGTGTTGCCGCAGACGTTGACCGGCACGTGCACCGGCGCCTCGACGTGGTTGCCGGAGCCGACGCCGGGTGAGCCGCCGGTGCGGCCCTGGGCGTGGGAACCGCCGGCATTCCCCGAGCCGGCGGACGGTCCCGCGCCCTTGTTGCCGCAGGTGTTGCCCATCGACGGGTTGAGCACCCCGACGACGTTCACGGTGTTGCCGCACACATTGACCGGCACGTGCACCGGCGCCTGCACCGAGTTCCCGGAGAGGACGCCGGGTGAACCGGCGGCCTGGCCGCGGGCGGCGGAGTCGGCGTGGGCCGTACCGCCCGCGGCGGCGATCACACCGGTCGCGGCGGCCATGGTCATCAGTCCCTTGCGGGTGACCTGTCGCATTGCTGGATTCCTGCCTTCGACATGTGAGAAGCGGTAGAAGACGATCGGCCCCCCCGGGGGGGGGGGGGCCGAGTGTCAGCGCGAGGGGCCGGGCGGGGGCGGGGGCCCGCGGCCCCGGGCGCCGGCCCCCCCCCGGGTCTCCTCGGGCAGGCCCCACGCCTCGTTGCCGAACACCCACGCGGTGGGGC
>NZ_JBHYUG010000128.1:0-18063 GCF_042749375.1 Streptomyces sp. NPDC059477
GTCCATATCGACGGGATGGTTTGGCACCTCGATGTCGGCTCGTCGCATCCTGGGGCTGGAGTCGGTCCCAAGGGTTGGGCTGTTCGCCCATTAAAGCGGTACGCGAGCTGGGTTTAGAACGTCGTGAGACAGTTCGGTCCCTATCCGCTGTGCGCGTAGGAGTCTTGAGAAGGGCTGTCCCTAGTACGAGAGGACCGGGACGGACGAACCTCTGGTGTGCCAGTTGTCCTGCCAAGGGCATGGCTGGTTGGCTACGTTCGGGAGGGATAACCGCTGAAAGCATCTAAGCGGGAAGCCTGCTTCGAGATGAGGACTCCCACCCCCTTGAGGGGGTAAGGCTCCCAGTAGACGACTGGGTTGATAGGCCGGATCTGGAAGCACGGTAACGTGTGGAGGTGACCGGTACTAATAGGCCGAGGGCTTGTCCTCAGTTGCTCGCGTCCACTGTGTTGGTTCTGAAACCACGAACAACCCCATCCCACGGCTACGGGGTGGTGCGGTTGAGTGTTTCATAGTGTTTCGGTGGTTTTAGCGTGAGGGAAACGCCCGGTTACATTCCGAACCCGGAAGCTAAGCCTTACAGCGCCGATGGTACTGCAGGGGGGACCCTGTGGGAGAGTAGGACGCCGCCGAACAAATATTGGGAAAACCCCGCATCCTCGGATGCGGGGTTTTCTGCGTTTGCGGGTGGTATTCCAGGTGAGGGGCGTGGTGCTCGGGTACTACCGTGGCCCGTATGAGCACCGACACCGATCAGCGGACCGACAGCGAAGAGCGGTATGTCGTCCGGGCCATTCGGGCCGACGAGTGGCCCGCGCTGAGGGAGCTGCGGCTGGCCGCGCTGCGGGATCCGGTGGCGCACCTCGCGTTCCTGGAGACGTACGAGCAGGCGGCAGCCCGGCCCGAGTCGTTCTGGCGGCAGCGGGCGCAGAGCGCGGCCGAGGGGGCCGACGGGGCCCGGCAGGTGATCGCGCAGGGGCCGGACGGGGCGTGGGTCGGCTCGGTGACCGTGCTGATCGAGGAGGCGGGGACCACGGACTGGGCCGGGTTCCCGGTCGAGCGGCGGCAAGGGCATCTGGTCGGGGTGTTCATGCGGCCCGAGCACCGTGGATGTGGACTGACCGAGCTGCTCTTCGACGAGGCGCTGAGCTGGGCCTGGCGGCAGGCGGTGGAGCGGGTGCGGTTGATTGTGCATGAGGAGAACGGGCGGGCTCGGGCGTTGTACCGGCGGGTGGGGTTTGTGCCCAGTGGGGTGACGGTGCCGGTGGTGAGAAACGGGGGAACGGGGGAAACGGGGGACGTGGAGTTGGAGTATGTGCTGGAGCGGCCCTGAGTGGGGGCTGGGGTCGTACCTCCCCGCTCAGGCGGTGGTCCGCAGATGTTCGTGTGCCCACTCTTCGAAGCTGGTCAGGTCGATGCCCAGTGCGCGGGCGAACTGTGGCCGGGCCGGCTGGCCGACGACCTCCATGAACTCGTGCGTGGCACCCATGTCTCCCATTCCGGCGGCGCGGGCCTGTTCCTCGGTCATGTCCGGGGCGGTCAGCGGGACGCCCAGGGCGCGGGAGAGGATCTCGGCGATTTCGGTCATGGTCAGGTAGTCGCTGGTGAGTTCCAGTTCCACTCGGTGGAACTCGGCGGGGGCGGACAGGGCCGCCGCCGCGGCTCGGCCCACGTCCTTGGCCGCTACGAGTGCCAGGTGGGTGCTCGGTTTGACGACGGTGACCAGGCCCCCTTCGACGCCACGGGGGAAGTAGAACCGCATGGCCGGCTCGAAGTTCTCCATGAAGAACGACGGCTTGAGCAATGTCCAGTAGGGGAAGTCGAGTTCGCGCAGCCGGTCCTGGATCGCCGCCTTGGTGCCGAGCGGGACTTCCAACACCGCCCACCGTCCTTCGGCCCAGCCCGGGGCCTCGACATGCTGTCCCACGCCGCTGGTGGAGGACTGGACGAACTGCTCCACACCGGCGGCCCGCGCGGTCGTCATGAGGTTGTCCGCCTGGCTGACCTCGCCGGCGAAGTCGAACCCCTGCCCGGTGTATGCGGGCATCTGCACGGAGAAGACGGCCCGCACGCCGTCCATGGCCGCCTCAAGGGTCGCGGGTTCGGTGAGATCGCCCACGAACAGGCTGGCGCCGAGTTCTTCGACGGCCCGTGCACGCGGTGTGCTCGGGTCGCGCACCAGCGCGCGCACCGGTGTTCCCTGCGCGAGCAGGGCGCGGGCGGTGGCGCCGCCTTGGCGGCCAGTGGCACCGGCGACGAGGACCGGTGTTGCGGCAGTGGTCATGTGTATGTCTCCTCGGTGGTCACGCACAGCACAAACGGCGGGGCCCGCCGTTTCGCGTTCGCTACAATACGGCGGGGCCCGCCACTTATCAATGTTGGGGAGATCATGACCGGCCAGCGCTCGGACGCCCGCCGCAACTACACGCACATCCTCGCCGTGGCCGAGGCCGAGGTGGCGGCCCGAGGGGCCCAGGCATCCCTGGAGCAGATCGCCCGCGTCGCAGGCGTCGGATCGGCTACCGTGCGGCGCCACTTCCCCACCCGCAAAGCCCTGCTCGAAGCCGTCTTCAAACAGCGCGTCGATGACCTGTGCGATCGCGCTCGTACGCTCTGCGGCGAGCACGACAGCCGCGCCGCGCTGGTGGAATGGCTGCGCGAGCTGCTCGCCTACTCACTCGCCGCACGCGGTCTGGCGGACGTCCTCTCCTACCAGCCCCTCCAGGACGAGGCCACCCCGGACTCCTGCGCGCCGGCCATCGGTGCGGCAGGCGCCTTGCTGCTGCGCAGGGCCATCGACGATCAGACTGTCCGGGCGGACATCACCATCGACGATCTGCTCACACTGATCGTCGGAATCGCCCTGGCCACCGAGAGTTACACCGACCCGGCGGAGCAGGCGGACCGCGCCTTCCGGCTCGTCGTCGCGGGCCTCGGCACCGATCCCCTCGGATCCGATGACGGCTGATGACGGGGCTCGCTGACAGGCGGCTGCCCCTACCGCACCGGAAGTTCCTCCCCCGGCCAGCGCGAGCGGGCCTGTTCGCGGGAGCGGAGCAGGGCGAGGGTGGGCAGGCCGCGGTCCGTGCCGTGGGTGAGCAGTGCGGGCAGGGCCGGGATGGGGGCGACGGCGGCGATGTCGTCCAGGACCAGGGTCAGTGGTGGGTCGAGGCGACCGGAGGATGACCGTTCGGCCATGCGCCGGCCGCGCTCGACCACGCTGGAGACGAGGGCCGTCAGCAGGGGCATCGCGGCGGGATTGGCCCTGGGGTCCTCGATGGATTCACCGACCACATAGAGCGTGCCCCCTTCGTGCACAAAGGAATCCAGCGCGAGGGCATCGGCTCGATTCGGTGTGCACGCCTCCCGGACATTCACCGTGAACAGGGACGAGAGGGCACGGCCCGCCAACTCCTGCGCTATGTCACGGCGTTCGGGGTGCGAGGTGAGCGCGGCCTCCAGTTCGCCCGCCGCGCCGGGCGCCGCCTTGGGGTGGGTACGCAGGGTCCGTACCGCGTCCTGGATCTGGTTGCCCTGCGCCCAGCGGTGGACATGGCGGACCGTGCGGCCGTCCAGGGCGGCGGCGTGCAGACAGCTGCGCAGCAGGGTCTCGGCGGTGTCGGCGACGGCCTGGTCCAGCTTGGCGGTCGGTCTGACCGGCGCGAGCAGCGCGGTGGCCCGCTCGGCCGCCGTCGCCTTGTCCTCGCAGCCCGCGGTGGGGGACCAGTGGAGGCGGGCCGGGGTGTCGCAGCGGTGGGTGGGGTCGTAGAGGAGGACCGGGCCGAGTTTGGCGCGGGCGTCCTTGGTGTCCTGCCAGACGGCCGGGTCGGAGGTGACGACCAGCGCCGCGCCCTCTGCGTCGCGGACCGCCTGGGCGGCGGTGGTGCGGCGGCGCTCGGGGGGTTCGAAGAGGAGGGCGTCCCGGACGGGTTGCTCCCAGAGGGACTTGTCCATGGCCGGCTGGTCCACCGTCGGCTTGGCAACGGTCGGATTGTCCGTGGGGGACTTGTCCAAGGAGGGGCCGGTCGAGGTGGGGTGAAGCGGTGGGGTCGGTGCCGGTTCCGGGGCCGGTCTGGGGGTGGGGACGTCGTACGTGCGCTGTGCGGCGGGGGGCGCCGCCTCCTTCGTAGCCGCTGCCCGTGCCTCCGTGCGTCTGCGGTCGCGGCCTGCCTTCCAGCGGGCCGTCGTGCCGAGGACGAACACCGTCAGGACGACCAGCACCATCAGCTGGCCGATGAACAGGCCCCAGAACAGGCCGTACCCGGTCAGCTGGGTCGCCGGGGTGTCGGGCCAGGCGCCCGCGATGTCGTGCGGCTCGGCGACGAGTTGGCGTATTGCCAGGGGCGTACGGCCGAAGGTGACGCCCTGGGGCCAGGCGCCGTGGGTGAAGAGGCCGGCCAGGCCGGTCGCCGTCCAGACCAGCACGGTCATGCCGAGCAGGAAGGCGAGCAGGCCGACCAGCAGGCCGTCCGGGATGCCGCCCTGGCCGTCCCGGCCGTCCTGACGGTGATCGTCGCGTCGCACGCCGCCGCCCTCCTTGCCTGTGCCTTGCTCGTTGCGCTACGCCACCGTCGACTCGGAGTCGCCGAGGTGCTGTTCCACGAAGGCCGCCGCCCGCTCCTCGGCCTCCAGTTCGGCGGCGCGCAGGGCGTCGTCGGCGAAGTCGGCGGAGGACTGGGTCATCGCGCGGTCGGTGAAGACCAGCGGGCGTTCGCTCTCGCTGATCAGATGCTTGACGACCTGGACATTGCCGTTGACGTCCCAGACGGCGATGCCCGGGGTGAGCGTGGGGATGATCTCCACGGCCCAGCGGGGCAGCCCGAGCACCTTGCCGGTGGCCCGGGCCTCGTCCGCCTTCTGGGCGTAGACGGTCCGGGTGGACGCCATTTTGAGGATCGCCGCGGCCTCCTTGGCCGCCGCCCCGTCCACCACGTCGGAGAGATGGTGGACCACGGCGACGAAGGACAGACCCAGGCGCCGCCCGAACTTCAGCAGGCGCTGGAAGAGCTGCGCCACGAACGGGCTGTTGATGATGTGCCAGGCTTCCTCGACCAGGAAGATGCGCTTCTTGCGGTCGGGGCGGATCCAGGTGTGCTCCAGCCACACGCCGACGATCGCCATCAGGATGGGCATGGCGATGGAGTTGCGGTCGATGTGGGAGAGGTCGAAGACGATCAGGGGCGCGTCGAGGTCGATGCCGACCGTGGTCGGGCCGTCGAACATGCCGCGCAGGTCGCCGTCCACCAGCCGGTCCAGCACCAGGGCGACGTCCAGGCCCCAGGCGCGTACGTCGTCTATGTCGACGTTCATCGCCTCGGCGGACTCCGGTTCGGGGTGGCGCAGCTGTTCCACGATGTCGGTGAGGACCGGCTGGCGTTCCACGATCGTCTCGTTGACGTAGGCGTGGGCGACCTTGAGGGCGAAGCCGGAGCGTTCGTCCAGGCCGTGGCCCATGGCGACTTCGATGATCGTGCGGAGCAGGGCGAGCTGGCCGGTGGTGGTGATGGCCGGGTCGAGGGGGTTGAGGCGGATTCCCATGTCCAGGGCGGCCGTCGGGTCCAGGCGGATGGGTGTTATTCCCAGCTCCTGGGCGATGAGGTTCCATTCACCGACGCCGTCCTCGCCCTGGGCGTCCAGGACGACGACCTGGCGGTCCCTGAAGCGGAGCTGGCGCAGGACGTACGTCTTCTCCAGCGCCGACTTGCCGTTGCCGGACTCGCCCAGGACCAGCCAGTGGGGGGCGGGGAGCTGCTGGCCGTAGAGCTGGAAGGGGTCGTAGATATAGCCCTTGCCGGAGTACACCTCGCGGCCGATGATCACGCCGGAGTCGCCGAGGCCGGGCGCGGCGGTCGGCAGATAGACCGCCTGGGCCTGGCCCGTGGACGTGCGCACCGGGAGCCGGGTGGTCTCGACCTTCCCGAAGAGGAAGGACGTGAAGGCGTCGGTGAGGACGGACAGCGGGTCCCGCATCTGTGGGCCTACCTTCGGATGCCGGTGGCGAACGGGAGGGTGTTCACAAAGGCCCGGTGGTGCTCGCGGTCGCACCACTCCAGCTTCAGATACGACTTTCCGGCCGAGGCCCTTATCGTCCGCTTGTCGCGGTTGAGGGCCTCCGGGGAGCGGGAGGAGACCGTGATGTAGCCGACCAGGTTGACGCCGGCGGCGCCGCTGGCGAGGTCGTCGCCGCGCTGGTCGAGCCGGTCGTGGGCGGCGATGTCGCGGGGGTCGACGGTGCGGTTCATCTTGGCGGCGCGGGAGGCCTCGGCGACGTCGTTGGTCTTCTCGGTGAGCATCCGCTCGATGGCGACCTCGGTGGGTTCGAGGTCCATGGTGACGGCGACCGTGCGGATCACGTCCGGGGTGTGGACGAGGAGGGGGGCGAGGAAATTGACGCCGACGGGGGTCATCGGCCATTCCTTCACCCAGGCCGTGGCGTGGCACCAGGGCTCGCGGGTGCTGGACTCGCGGGTCTTGGCCTGGAGGTAGGTCGGCTCCATGGCGTCCAGCTCGGCCGGCCAGGCGTTGCGCTTGGTCATGGCCTGGATGTGGTCGATGGGGTGGTCCGGGTCGTACATGGAGTGCACGAGGGAGGCGAGCCGGCCCTGGCCGAGCGGCTGGCGGACCCGGATGTCGGCCTCCTGGAGCCGGGAGCAGATGTCGGTCAGCTCACGGGCCATGACGACGGCGAGTCCGGCGTCGCGGTCGGCCTTGCCGCCGCGCGGGCGGGCCGCGCGGGCCATGGCCTGGGCCTCGGCCGCGAGTTCGCGGGTGTAGTGCATACAGGCCACGAGGTAGGCGCGGTGCTGCTCGCTGCTGGTGGAGACCATGGAGCTGAGCTGTTCGTACGATTCCTGGAGCCAGATCGGCGATTTCTCGTCGCCGCGTACGGAGACGTCCTTGGCGTGGGCGTCGGGGTCGGCGGGCAGGGTGCGGGCGAGCATCTGGAGGCGGGTGACGAAGCCGTCGCCGTTGGCCACGTGCTTGAGGAGGGTGCCGAAGCGGTCGACGAGGGCTTCCTGGTCCTCGCTGTCGCGCAGGCCGACGCCGGGGCCCTCGATCTCGATGGCGGCGGTGACGGTCTTGCGGTCGGCGTGCAGCAGGACGGCGATCTCGTCCGGGCCGAACGGGGCGGCGAGCCAGGTGATGCGCCCGATGCCGGGGGGCGGGCCGATCTCCACCTCGCGGCCGTCGACGCGGGTGCCCGCCTCGATCACGCCGGAGCGGTAGGCGGTGCCCGCGCGCAGGCTGCGTTTGTAGCTGCGGTTGATCTCGAACCACTTGTAGAAGGTGCGGCGCTTGTAGGGCACGTAGACCACGGCGAGCGCGATCATGGGCAGGCCCGTGAGCAGCACGATCCGCAGGGAGAGCACGGGGACCAGGAGCCCGCACATCATGCCGAGGAACGCGCCCGCGATGATCAGCGCGATCTCTCCGGTCTCGCGGTTGCGGCCGACGATCGCGTTCGGCCGGGCGCGGCCGATGAGATACGTACGGCGGGGCGTGATCGGATGGGACAGATGGGACTCGGTCGTCAACGCCCTTCACCTCCCGTGCGGTTGTTGCTGCTGTTGCGGTTGTTGCTGGCGTGAGGTGAGTTCACCGGGCTGGACGAGCGCGGGGCCGGGGCGGCGGGGGCCGGTCCGCCGCCCGAGGGGGTGCGGGTGCTGTGCGCGGCGACCCCGCCGGCGGCCTGGTTGGCCGGGCGGGGGGTGCTGCCGCCGGACTGGCCGCCGCCCTGGTCGGCGCGGGTGCTGTGGGTCTTGATGCCCTGGGCGACCAGGGTGGCCGGGGAGCTGATCACGGCGGCGGCCTTGCCTTCGGCGCCCTGCATGATCCGGTTGTTGCGGGAGCCGGCGAGTTCGTCGCCGAAGCCGGGCACGAAGCGGTAGATCATCGCGGACGCGAAGATGGCGAGCAGGATGATGGCGAGGCCGGAGACGACGGCGGAGAAGGCGTCGGGCCCGTCGTCGGCGGAGAGCGCGCCGGCCAGGCCCAGGACGATCACGATGACCGGTTTCACCAGGATGACGGCGATCATGATGCCGGCCCAGCGGCGGACGTGGCTCCACAGGTTCTTGTCGACGAGTCCGGCGTAGACGACCGTGCCGAGCAGGGCTCCGACGTAGAGCAGGGCGGCGCGCAGGACCAGTTCCAGCCAGAGCACTCCGGCGGCGACGATCGACACCAGGGAGACGACGATCAGCATGATCGGGCCGCCGCCGATGTCCTCGCCCTTCTCCAGGGCGGAGGCGAAGTTGCCGAAGAAGACGTCGGTCTGGTCGCCGGTGGCACCGGCCATGGCCTCGCTGATGCCGTCGGTCGCGGAGACCACGGTGTAGAGGATCAGCGGGGTGAAGGCGGAGGCCAGGACGGTCAGCCACAGGAACCCGATGGCCTCGCCGACGGCGGTGGCGAACGGCACGCCGCGCACCGCGCGCTTGGCGACGGCCAGCAGCCACAGCAGCAGGGTGAGGATGGTGGACGCGGCGAAGACCACGGCGTACTGCTGGAGGAACCGGGCGTTGGTGAAGTCGACGTTGGCCGTGTCCTGCACGGCGTCGCTGAGCTTGTTCACCGTCCAGGAGGCGGCGTCGGCGCAGCCTTGGGCGAGGGAGGTGAGGGGGTCGAGGGTGGAATCGGGTTCGAGGGTCGTGGTACCGCTGCTGCCGGTGCCGCGCTCGCAATACTCGCGGGCCTCGCCGGAGATCAGGTCGCAGTCCGTCGGGGAAGGGGACGGGGACGGGCTGGGCGACCCGGAGGGATCGGTGGACGGGGTCGGCGGGGGCGCGGCCATGGCCCGGGTGGCGGTCAGGACCAGTGCGGTCTGTACGGCCGCCACGACGCCGGCGAGCCTGAGCGCGCGCTGCGGGTTACCGGGCATACGTGAACCCTCCGTACTCCTCGATGGCCTTGCTGATCTCGTCGGAGGTGGCGGCTCTGTCGTCGCCGGGGACCGGGGCGGGGCCGTCGGTCTGGGTGTCCTCGGCGATCTTCCAGTCGCCGCCGGTCCAGCGCAGATCGAAGGTCCAGGTCTGCCAGGTCGAGGTCACGGGGTCGGTGGAGCGCTCGCCGGACATGCCGGTCAGGCCGAGGTACCAGACGGCGACCTTGGCGCCGGTGTCCGTGTACTCCTCGGCGGTGGTGCCGATCGGGACCACGCGGGAGACGAAGGTGGAACCCTCGGGCGGATCGCCGTTCGCGTCGAGGCCCATGGAGCCGAGGAAGTCGGCGGAGTAGGCCTGGTCCATCGGGCCCTTGAGGCGGGCCGCGGCCTCCGGGGTGAACAGTGCGTCGACCAGGGCGTGGCGGCTGTCCGTGTGGAACATGCTGGTCGAGCCCAGCGCCACCGCGAAGTTCGCCGCCGCGCTCTGTGCCCCCTGCTCGCTGCGGGCGTAGCCGGTGGGGATGCCGTTGGTCTCGGACCGGACCGGGTCGGTGCCGGTCGGGGCCGTGGCCGTGGTGTCGGGTGGGGCGGCGCTGTCGGCGGAGTCGGCGGAATCGCCGCCTCCACGGTTCGCGAAGGCGATCGCGGCGATCAGCAGGACGACCACGCCGACGACGGTGACGAGGCTTCTGGAGGAGGAGCGGCCGGTGCGCCGGGCGCCGCCGTAGGGTCCGGACTCGGGCAGCCGGGTGCGGGTGGAGCCGCTGCCGCCGTACTCGTCGGAGGCGTCCTGGCGTGTGGAGTCGCCGTAGCCGCCCTGGTCATCCCCGAGGCTCATGTCGCGTGTGCCCCCTCGACTCGGTCGCCGTCACCGTCGTGGTTGTCGTGGTTGAAGAAGCCGTGCCCGAGGGAGTCGTGCCGAACACGCCGAACACGCCGAAGGCACGGCCCCGGATACGACGGTAGCCGGGCGGGTCGGCGCGCGGGCGCGGTGTGGTGACTCGACATCAGGGAAACGCAACCTCAGCCGGTGGGCACGACGGGTGGGTGGGGTGGAGGGGACCGGGCGTGCCCGGACGGGACTGGGGACTGGCTGTGCGTCGGGTGGGCCGTGTGCCGCGTGGGGTGCGGGCGCGGGGCCCTGCGGTGGCGGGGCTACACGGCCATGCCGTACACGATCGTGAACAAGGTGCCCAGGGAACCGATGATGAAGACCCCGGTGAGGCCGGCGATGATCAGGCCCTTGCCCTGTTCGGCGCTGAAGGTGTCGCGCAGGGCCGTGGCGCCGATGCGCTGCTTGGCCGCGCCCCAGATGGCGATGCCCAGACAGATGAGGATGGCGACCGCCATCACCACCTCGATCATCACCCTGGCCTCGTTGCCCAGGCTGCCGAAGGGGCCCCAGTCCGGAGCGATCCCGCCGATGATGGTGTTGATGTCTCCGGTTTCGGCCGCAAAGAGCATGTAAGTCACCGCCCCTGGTGGGTTGTTCTTGCTTTCCCCTGCGGAGTGCAGAGTTCAGGCATCATTCTCGCCGACGATGACGCTCTCGTATGTCGACTTGGCGTCATCGGTTGGCGGGTTTCGTACGAATACCACGTATCGTCACTCTGTGTATCACGCCTGGTCACGCCGGGCAACGAAGTGGGAGCGGAACCTGTCGTGTGGTGCCGTCGTTGAGCCCTCTTACGGTTCGCGACTGTTCGTGACGGTCGGCCGGGTGAGGGGTCGCGCCCATGTTCTGGCGGGTGCAGGCTATCGCCGGGCGGGTGGGGTGTGATGACGCGGGGTCAGGGATGCGGGTGGGGCCAGGGGGGGCGCCGGTGGTGATCGCCGGTGCGGCGAGTTGCCTTGAAAAAACGGCTGGATTGTGTGGGTCGGCCTGGTGCCGGGGCGTCAGAAGGTGGGCGGGGCGGGGCGTTGGGGGTGTGCCGGTCGCGCGGGCGGTCGTTCTCGATGGCGAACCCTTTGCGCGCGGTGGGCGCACGGTCCGTGCGCGGGTCCGTGCGCCGGGGCGCGCCGTGCTCGTACGGTCCCTCGGCCGTGGCCCCTGTGGCGGGCGCGAAGAGGCCGGGATAATGGGCGACTCGACGGCAACGCGACGGCGACTCGGGCGGAACGGGCCTTGAACGGAGCCGGGATGGGGCAGGGTTGAGGCGTGCGGAAATGGTGGATCGGCGGCGGGATCGCGGTCGCGGTCGGGCTGAGCTTCATGATGGTGCTCGTCATCGGCGTGTATCTGATCGCCGGGACCGTCGCGGGCGGCGTCGGCAGTAGCGGCAAGGCGCTGGCCAAGGGTTCGGTGCCGGCCGCTTACCAGGCGTTGGTGCAGCAGTGGGGCAATCTCTGTCCCGCGATCAATCCGGCCCTGCTCGCCGCGCAGCTCTACCAGGAGAGCGGCTTCAACCCCACCGCGCAGTCCCCGGCGCAGGCGCAGGGGATAGCGCAGTTCATCCCCGGCACGTGGGCCAGCCACGGGATCGACGGGGACGGCGACGGCGACCGCGATGTGTGGGACCCGAAGGACGCGATCCCCTCGGCCGCCACCTACGACTGCACGCTGGCCGGCTATGTGAAGGATGTGCCGGGCAACGCCACCCACAACATGCTCGCCGCCTACAACGCGGGCGCGTACGCCGTCATCAGATACGGGGGCGTCCCGCCGTACGACGAGACCGAGAACTACGTGCAGGTCATCACGACCCTGGAGGAGAGCTTCGCGGCGCCCACCACGCGGGTCGATCCCTCCGAGCAGGCGGCCGGGGCCATCCACTACGCCCAGGGGAAGATCGGCACCCCTTATCTGTGGGGCGGCACCGGTACGGCGGCGCAGGGCGGGCGGTTCGACTGCTCGGGGCTGACGCAGGCGGCGTACGACAGTGTCGGGATCACGCTGCCCCGGGTGGCCAACGATCAGTACAACGCGGGGCCGCATCCGGCGCGCGACGAACTGCTCCCCGGTGACCTGGTGTTCTTCTCGGACGACCTCACCAACTCCCGGGCGATCCGCCATGTCGGGATCTATGTCGGCGGCGGGTACATGATCGACGCCCCGCGCACGGGTGCGCTGATCCGCTTCGACCCGATCGACACCCCGGACTACTTCGGGGCGACCCGGGTCACCGCGGACGGCGCGGCGGCCCTGCCGACGGACATCTGACGGAGATCCGACCACGATCCCACCGTGATCTGACGGGTTGACACTGAGCGTCAACCTGTCCCCTGAGCTGCGATGATGTATCTCTCTTCGATAACGTCTCAGTGATCATTCGGTGGAGTGCGGAACGTACGGACAACGGTCGTGCGTTCCTGACACCACGGGGGTGGAACAGCGGCGTGCGTCCGGCTCGTGTCCGGAGCGCGTGCGCTGCGATGAACGTAGAAGACCGAAGAAATCGAAGAAGACGACGAAGGGGCCGTTGCAGATGGCTGGACTCGCGCAATCCGGGTCGAACCCCGACGTCGAGCTGCTGTACGACATCAATGGCCTGGCCAAGGACGCCCCGCACTGGTTCGACCAGGTCATGGCGTATGTCGGTGAGTACGGACTCCTGCTCGCGTTGGTGCTGCTGGGACTCGGGTGCTGGTGGTCTCTCCGCCGGCGGTCGGCGAGCGCGGAGGAGGCGGTCTCCGGGGTCGCCGCCCTGATCTGGGCGCCGCTCGCGGCCGGGGTCGCGGTGCTGGTCAATGTGCCGATACGGGGGTTCGTGGAGCGGCGCCGGCCGTTCCTGGACCATCAGGGGCTTGAGGTGCTGGTCACCGGCAAGACCGACTTCTCGTTCGTGAGCGATCACGCGACCATCGCGATGGCGCTGGCCGTGGGGATCTTCGTCGCGCACCGGCGGTTCGGGCTGGTCGCGATCGGGGTCGCCCTGGTCGAGGGGTTCTGCCGGGTGTACATGGGGGTGCACTACCCGACCGACGTCGTGGGCGGACTGGCGCTGGGCACGGCGGTGGCGCTGCTGCTGTCGCCGGTGGCCACCGCGCTGCTGACGCCGGTGGTGCGGGCCATCGAGGCGTCGTCCCGGGTGGGGTTCCTGGTGCGGCGGCGGGCCTCGGGCGTCGAGACGGTGATTCCGGGGTCCCGGGGCGGGGACGCCGATGCGGACGCGCAGGCCAAGGAGAAGGATCTCGCGGCGTAGGGCTTCGCCGGGGCGGGTGGGGGCGCCGGTTGGGTTGTTGCCGGGGGCTGGTGCGGGTGGGTCGTGGTTGCTCGCGCAGTTCCCCGCGCCCCTTTCTCGCGCAGTTCCCCGCGCATCTTTGGGCTCGCGCAGTTCTCCGCGCCCCTTTGGGCTCGTGCAGTTCCCGCGCCTCTCTAGGGTCGCGCAGTTCCCCGCGCCCCTTTAGGAGGGTGGGCGCCGCCGCCTGATGGCGGGGGCTGTTGGCGGCGCCGGTGTTCGGGTGGAGCGAAAACGCGCCGGTTGCCGTGTGGGGGGCGGGGGCGCCCGAGGGTGTCGTGCCGGTGGGGCGGCTGGGGGTGGGGGCTGGTGTAGCGTCGGCGAGGGCTGCGTTGTTTGTCCCTTTTGGCTGCCGTGTGCGTTCACACCTTCTCCCCGTTTTCTCCCCTCTTTCTCCTCATCTCCCCTTCGCCCGCTCCTTCGTCGTTGTGCCCGGGGGCCGGAACCGTCACGTGCTCTCCCCGTGAGCATTCCGTGACCTAACCACAACGTCTATATGGGTTCACTCCCCGTTCACTTCTGGCCATAGGCGCCTTCACCTGATCTGCCTAATTTCGGCCTTACCGATGTGAGGTGCTCTCGAACTCGCGTCCGCATCGCACAGACTTCGCACGCCGCCGATTCAGGACGGCGGCTCCTGGAAGGAACTCCCGAAAGTGAAGCTTCAGCGCATGAACCGGCGGGCCCTCTCCCTCGGTGCTCTCGCCGTCTCCGGCGCCCTGGCCCTCACGGCGTGCGGCACGGACGACACCGGAAGCAGCGGCGGCGACAGCAGCTCGTCGGCGACCGCGGCGGCCGGCAGCATCCAGTGTGACGACGCCTCGGGCCAGATCCTCGCCGACGGCTCGTCCGCGCAGAAGAACGCCATCGACGCGTGGGTGAAGAACTTCACCCAGGCGTGCAGCGGCGTGCAGATCAACTACAAGGGCGGTGGCTCCGGCGCCGGTGTGACCGCGTTCACCCAGGGCACCGTCGCCTTCGCCGGTTCGGACTCCGCGCTGGAGCCCGAGGAGATCGAGGCCTCCAAGGAGGTCTGCTCCGGCGGCCAGGGCATCGACCTGCCGATGGTCGGCGGCCCGATCGCGGTCGGCTACAACGTCCCGGGTGTCGACAACCTGGTGCTGGACGCCCCGACCCTCGCCCAGATCTTCGACAACAAGATCACCAACTGGAACGACGAGGCCATCGCGAAGCTCAACCCCGACGCGACGCTGCCCGACCTGAAGATCCAGGCGTTCCACCGCTCCGAGGACTCCGGCACCACGGACAACTTCACCAAGTACCTGATCGAGACCACCCCCGACAACTGGAAGTACGAGGGCGGCAAGGCCTGGCAGGCCGAGGGCGGCCAGGCGGCCTCCGGTTCGTCCGGCATGGCCCAGCAGGTGAAGCAGAACTCCGGTGCCATCGGCTACATGGAGCTGTCCTACGCCAAGGACCTGTCCGTCGTCTCCGTCGACACGGGTGCCGCCGCTCCGGTCCCGGCCTCCGTCGACGGTGCCACCAAGGCCATCGCCGACGCCAAGGTCGTCGGCACCGGCAAGGACCTGGCCCTGGAGCTGAACTACGCCACCAAGGCCGACGGCGCCTACCCGATCACCCTGGTCACCTACGAGATCGTCTGCGACGCGGGCAACAACGCCGACACGCTGCCCGCCACCAAGGCCTTCCTGACCTACATCGCGAGCGAGGAGGGCCAGCAGGTCCTCGCCGAGAACGACTACGCCCCGATGCCGGCCGACATCATCTCCAAGGTCCGTACCACCGTTTCCGAACTGAGCTGACCCAGCGTGCGGTCCGGCCCCCGTCCACGGGGCCGGGCCGCACCGTCCGGTGCACCGCCGCCCGGAGCCGCTCACTGATCGCGGCTTCATCGAGCCGCCCATCAGGGACGGTTCCGCAGACCGGAGAACCCGATGGACATAACGACGAAGAACACCGACGCACCTCCCCCCACCCCACCGCCCACCCTCACCGAGCAGAAGCGCAACGCCCGCGGCGCCACCCGCCCCGGGGACCGCATCTTCCTGGCCCTCACCCGCGGGTCGGGCATTCTGCTGCTCGCCGTCATGGCCGCCATCGCCGGCTTCCTCGCCTGGCGCGCGTCCATCGCGATCAGCCAGGACGAGGGCAACTTCCTCACCACCTTCGAGTGGAACGCCAACCTCCAGCCGCCGGTCTTCGGTATCGCGGTGCTGGCCTTCGGCACCGTGGTGTCGTCGGTCATCGCCATGGCCATCGCGGTCCCGGTCGCCGTCGCCATCGCGCTGTTCCTCACCCACTACGCCCCGCGCAAGCTGAGCGGCCCCATCGCGTATGTGATCGACCTGCTCGCCGCCGTGCCGTCCATCGTGTACGGCCTGTGGGGCGCCCTGGTCCTGGTGCCGTACATGGACGGCCTGTTCGGCTGGCTGGACCGGTTCTTCGGCTGGACCGGCATCTTCGAGTGGCAGGGCGGCGCCCCGCGCTCGATGCTCACCGTCGGCATCCTGCTCGCCATCATGATCCTGCCGATCATCACCAACGTGAGCCGCGAGGTCTTCCGGCAGGTCCCGCAGATGCACGAGGAGGCGGCCCTGGCCCTCGGCGCCACGCGCTGGGAGGTCATCCGCATGGCCGTGCTGCCCTTCGGCCGCTCCGGTGTGATCTCCGCGTCGATGCTCGGCCTCGGCCGCGCGCTCGGCGAGACCATGGCCGTGGCGACCGTGCTGTCCCCGAGCTTCACCATCGGGGCCAGCCTGCTCGACCCGGGCGGCGGCACCTTCGCCCAGAACATCGCCAGCAAGTTCAGCGAGGCCACGCCGTTCGGCCGGGACGCGCTGATCGCCTCCGGCCTGGTCCTGTTCATCATCACCCTGCTGGTCAACGGCGCGGCCCGCGCGATCATCGCCCGCCGCAAGGAGTACTCGGGGGCCAACGCATGAGCCACTCAGCCGTCGTCACCGCCAAGAAGCCCGGCTCACTGCACGGTGGCAGCCTGCCGAAGTGGTCCCCGTGGGCCATCGCCGGCGCCTCCGTGGTCCTCGGCATCGGCATCGGGCTGATCGCCGGCCTGGACAGCCGGGTCCAGTGGGGCCTGATCGCCGCGATCCTGTTCCTCGTGCTCACCTTCGCCCTCGCCACCAAGGTCGAGGGCAAGCGCCAGGCCAAGGACCGGATCGCGACCGCGCTGGTCTGGGTCGCCTTCCTGCTCGCCGTGGTACCGCTGGCCTCCCTGGTGTGGGAGACGGTCAAGCGCGGCGTCAAGGTCCTCGACGTCTACTTCCTGACCCACTCCATGGGCGTGGTCGCCGACACCGAGGTGGGCGGTGGCGCGTACGCCGCCATCCTCGGCAGCCTGGAACAGGTCGGCCTCGCCACCCTGATAGGCGCCCCGATCGGTGTCTTCACCGCGATCTACCTGGTGGAGTACGGGCGGGGCAAGCTGGCCAAGGCCATCACCTTCTTCGTCGACGTCATGACGGGCATCCCGTCGATCGTCGCCGGTCTGTTCATCCTCAGCATCATGCTGATCTTCGACATGCAGCCATTCGGTTTCGCCGGCTCGCTCGCCCTGGCCATCCTGATGATGCCCGTGGTCGTCCGCTCCACCGAGGAGATGCTCAAGCTCGTACCCAACGAGCTGCGCGAGGCCTCGCTGGCGCTGGGCGTGCCCAAGTGGCGCACCATCCTGAAGGTGGTCCTGCCCACCGCCATCGGCGGCATCACCACCGGCATCATGCTGTCGGTCGCCCGTATCGCGGGCGAGACCGCCCCGGTGCTGCTGCTGGTGTTCGGCAACCCCTTCATCAACGCCAACCCGTTCGAAGGCGCACAGGCGTCGCTGCCGCTGTTCATCTACCAGCAGTACGCGAACAGTGCGGGTTCGGAGGCGGCGTACGACCGTGCCTGGGCGGCCTCGCTGACGCTCATCGCGTTCGTGATGATCCTGAACCTGCTGGCCCGCGGCATCGCCCGCTGGAAGGCCCCGAAGACCGGTCGCTGACGCGG
This sequence comes from Streptomyces sp. NPDC059477, assembly GCF_042749375.1. NCBI lineage: Bacteria > Bacillati > Actinomycetota > Actinomycetes > Kitasatosporales > Streptomycetaceae > Streptomyces > Streptomyces sp. NPDC059477. The sequence continues at coordinate 17,053 of NZ_JBHYUG010000128.1, forward strand.
CCACGAAGCGACCGATTTCCGAAAGAAGCAGTGATTTCCATGGCCAAACGCATCGATGTCAGCGGCCTCAGCGCCTACTACGGCTCCTTCCGGGCCATCGAGGACATCTCGATGACCGTCGAACCCCGCTCCGTCACGGCCTTCATCGGCCCGTCCGGCTGCGGCAAGTCCACGTTCCTGCGCACGCTCAACCGGATGCACGAGGTGACGCCCGGCGGCCGGGTCGAGGGCAAGGTCATGCTCGACGACGAGAACCTGTACGGGGCCGGGGTCGACCCGGTGGCCGTGCGGCGCGAGGTCGGCATGGTCTTCCAGCGGCCCAACCCGTTCCCCACCATGTCGGTGTACGACAACGTGGCGGCGGGCCTGCGGCTCAACGGCTCGTACAAGAAGTCCCAGCTGGACGGCATCGTCGAGAAGTCCCTCAAGGGCGCGAACCTCTGGAACGAGGTCAAGGACCGGCTGAACAAGCCGGGTTCGGGCCTGTCCGGCGGTCAGCAGCAGCGGCTGTGCATCGCCCGTGCCATCGCCGTCGAGCCCAATGTGCTGCTGATGGACGAGCCCTGCTCCGCCCTCGACCCGATCTCGACCCTCGCCATCGAGGACCTGATCGGTGAGCTGAAGGAGCAGTTCACGATTGTCATCGTGACGCACAACATGCAGCAGGCGGCGCGGGTGTCCGACCGGACGGCGTTCTTCAACCTCTCGGCGGTCGGGCAGCCCGGCAAGCTCATCGAGATAGACGACACCGAGCGGATCTTCTCCAACCCGTCCGTCCAGGCGACCGAGGACTACATCTCCGGCCGCTTCGGCTGATCCAGACCCCTCGCGGTGCTGCATGGCGGTGCCACCGTGAGGTAGAAGAGGGCCCGTCCCCTGCGGGGGGCGGGCCCGTTTCGTTGCGCCCCGGGGGGCGGGGGGTGTGGTGGTCTGGCGAGTGCGGCGTGGTGGGTGGCTGGTCGCGCAGTTCCCCGCGCCCCTAAAAGCAGGGGGTCCCCCGCGGGTTTCTTT
>NZ_JBHYUG010000129.1:0-17925 GCF_042749375.1 Streptomyces sp. NPDC059477
CGCGGCGCCCTCGCCCGCCGCCCGCTCGGGCGTCTGGAACCTCGGCTCGGTGAACACCGGCGCCTGGAACACGGCGACAGCGGGCCGCGCCGGACGACGCGGCCCGGCGGCCTCGTCCTGGGCGGCGGGCGCGGTGGCGGTCCGGGAGGCGGTCCGCCCGGACGCCTGGGCGGACGCCTCGACGGGCGGCGCGGCGAATCCGGTGGCGGCCTTGCGCGCCACCCGGCGCCGGCCACGACGCGGGGTGTCGCCGTCGGCCTCGGTCTCGGGGGCCTGCTCGGGCACGGGGGCCTTCTTCACGGCGGCGGGCGCCTGCTCGGGGGCGGCGGACTCAGCGACGGGCTCGGCGACGGCCGGAGCCTCGGTCGCGGTCCGCTCCGGTACGGCGGTCCGCGCGACGGCGGTCTCCGGTACGGCGGTCTCCGCGACCGGCGTGGACACCTTGCGGGTGGCCCGGCGGCGCGTGCGGCGCGGGGCGGTCTCCTCGGTGCCGCTGGGGCTCTCGTCGGCGACGAGCGCCTCGGGGGCGGCCTGTGTGGCCTGCGCGGCCTGGGGGGCCTCGGTCACCTCGGTGGCGGCCACCGGCTCGGGCGTCGCGGCGGGCGCGGACACCCGGCGGGTGGCCCGGCGCCGGGCGCGCGGGGCGGGCTCCTCGACGGCGGCGTCCGCCACCGGGGCGGCCTCGGCGACCGGCGCGGCGGCGGGCACCACGGTCCCGGCGCTCTCGGTGCTCTCGATCGGGGCACTCTCGGCGGCCTCGGAAGGCGCCCCGGCGGGCGCGGAGGCACGCCGTACGGCGCGGCGGCGCGTACGAGGGGCGGGCGCTTCGGTGACGGCCTTGTCGGCATCGTCACCGTCGTCGCCGGCCTTGGCGACGGCGGCGGCCTCTTCGTCAACGGCGTCAACGGCGATGTCGGCGCCATCGGAGCTATCGACGCCATCGGCAGTGTCGGCGAGGTCACCGTCCTGGCCGGCCGATGCGACGACCGGGGCGGTCAGGTCCGCCGGTGTCTCGGTCGGGCCGGCCGGCGGTCCCGCCGGGCGGGACGCGGCCCTGCGCCGACGGCGCGGCGGCAGGGTGTCGCTGGGGGTGTTGTCGGCGGAGTCCGTGGACTCCGGGGATTCGGTCGGTTCGAGCATGCGGGCGTTTCTCCCGTCAGGCTCCCGGGCGCCGCGCATGGTCCGGCGGGAAGGCCGGTGACGTCCGCGGCTCGCGCGGTGCGCGTGGTCCGCCGTCCGGGGCGCGGGCGCCGCACGGGAGCTCTCTGTGTCTTGTGTCTCGCCGGTTCCGCACGCCTTGTCGCGTACGGCCTGGCGAAAGTCTTCTGGTCGGTGCGCTGCCCGACCCAGGTGGCTCCCGAGTACGAGGGCGGCGCTTTCGGCGTTCGTCCTACGCGGGACCTTCCCTAAGCGGGTGCCTTCGCGGCGGCGGTCGGGGCGGCCGAAGTGAGGGCCGCATCCGCCTCGCGGTCGGGCGCGAGCGGGTCGGTCACCGTACCGGTCTCTTCATCGAACAGCCCCTGCGCCAGCCTGGTCACCGCTGCGGGGACCGGCGGCGCCAGGTCGGCCACGGCGCGGAGACCGGACAGGACGTCGTCGGGTCGAACGGCAGGCGTCACGTGCCGAACAACCAGCCGCAGTATCGCACAGGGCCGGTCGGTCGGCCTATCAGCGGGCGAACCCGGTGTGGCCACGCGCTCGCCGTCCCCGCCGTTTCCGGCGTCCCGGGCAGGTGCGAAGCCGCTTCCGGTGTCCGTGTCGAACGAGTCGAGCGTGTCCGACGTGTCCAACGTCTCCACGGTAACGGCTTCGGCGGCGGTCAGGCTCGCCACGGCCGGGCGGGCGTCGAACGTCCGCAGGCCGTTCTTGGTCTGACGCTGTACCTCGACGCTCTCCGCCGCGTTGAAGGCGGCGACCGCGCGGGCGGCGTCCAGGGGTGCCACGCCGTCCAGCCGCAGCTCCCACACGGAGGCGGTGAGCCGGTCGGCGAGCCCGGGGGTACGGGCCTCGACGGCGTCGACGATGTCGAGCCCGGGGGGCAGCGACTCGTCGAGGAGGGCGCGCAGCCGCTGCGGGTCACGCGGCGCGGTGAGCGCGATCTCCAGATACTCCGCCTCACTGCCCGTGCCGGTGGGTGCGGCATTGGCGTACGACACCTTGGGATGCGGCGTGAACCCGGCCGAGTAGGCCATCGGCACAGCGGCGCGACGCAGCGCGCGCTCAAAGGCGCGCTGGAAGTCTCGGTGGCTGGTGAACCTCAGGCGGCCACGCTTGGTGTAACGCAGTCGGATGCGCTGCACCGCGGGAACGGGCGGCGGGCCTTCGGGCTGTCGCTTCCCCAGTGTCTCAATCCTTCGTGAGTGCGGTCGTACTGCTACCAAGAGTACGTGTCTCACGGCCCGAGGGTTCCCGCCGACGACCGGAAACGTCCGCCAGCCCGCCGGAAGGGCCCGACAGACCGCCGGAAGGGCTCGCCGGACCCCCGGAGGGACCCTGCGGACGACCGGAGGGGCCCTGCGGACGACCGGAAGGCTCCGCCGGACGACCGGAGGAGCCCGGCCGCCCCCCGGCGGAGCCCGGCAGGCGACCGGGAGCCTCCCGCCGGAGCACCGCTTCCCTCCCCCGGGGCTCGCCGAAGACCATCCGCCGGAAGTCGGCGCGGGCCTGCCGTGCGGTCTCCCGCGCGGAGGCGAGCGCCTGCCGGGTGCCCCGGCCGACGGCCCGCGCGGCTTCGGCGGCGGGCCGCAGCACGGTGTCCCGTACGCCATGCCCGACCGGGGTCAGCACCGTGCGGTACACCCAGCTCACCGGCTCCACGAAGAGCCGCCGGAACACGCGGGCGAGGAAACGCCCCACGGCGAGCGAGATCCGCCCGGCGACCCGCCAGGCATGCCCGAGCGCCGGCCCGACCTCCCGTCCGAGCACCGCCAGGGCCCGCCCGACGGGCACGAGCACCCACCGCCACAGGGCGCGCGCGGGCAGCACGAACAGCACCTTGGCGATCCAGTAGAGCCCGACGTCGATCACCGCCACGATCCGGGACAGCACCCACAGGCCCCCCTTGCCGCACCAGGCGAGAAAGTGCCCGATCGGCGTGAGCACCCAGGTGTGGACCCACAGGGCGGGTACGACGAGGAGATACCGCCCGAGCCAGGAGACCCCCGCCCACAGACCGCGCCCCACCCACGCGAAGCCCCGCCCGACCGGCGTCAGCGCATGCCCGTACAGCCACACCGACGGGACGACGACGAGCACGTTCCCGAGCCACCGCAGCGCGCGGCCGAGGGGCACCAGGGCGTACCGCCACAGGGCGACCCACGGCCAGATGAACAGGGCGCGCCCGACGGGCCGCAGGACGGTGCCGTACAGAAAGCGTCCGGAGACGACGAGCGCGTCCCACACCATCCGCACGGGCAGGACGAGCACGAGCACGACGATCCGCACGGGAAGCCGGATCGCCACGACGAGACACCCTCCGGACCCCCCGGGACGTTCGGGTCCCTCGGGCCGCTCGGGACGCTCACCCTGTGCGCGCTCCTGAGCAGGCCGCTTCTCCAGATCCATACCTACTCAGACGCAGGGATCCGCCGCCGGGATCCGGCCACGATGTCCGTATCCGGTATCAATGGCGTCTCGATCACGGCGATCGCTCGAAGCGCCTCAGCTGCCCGGAGCGGAATTCGTCACGGTCAACGGCAGCAGCTTCTTGCCCGTGGGGCCGACCTGGATATGGGTGTCGAGCGCGGGGCACACCCCGCAGTCGAAGCAAGGAGTCCACCGGCAGTCCTCGACCTCCGTCTCGTCGAGGGCGTCCTGCCAGTCCTCCCAGAGCCAGTCCTTGTCGAGGCCGGAGTCGAGGTGGTCCCAGGGGAGGACCTCCTCGTAGGAGCGCTCGCGGGTGGTGTACCAGTCGACGTCCACGCCGAAGGGGGCGAGCGCCTTGTCGGCGCACTGCATCCAGCGGTCGTAGGAGAAGTGCTCGCGCCAGCCGTCGAACCGGCCGCCGTCCTCGTAGACCGCGCGGATGGCCGCGCCCAGGCGGCGGTCGCCGCGGGAGAGGAGGCCCTCGACGATGCCGGGCTTGCCGTCGTGGTAGCGGAAGCCGATGGCGCGGCCGTACTTCTTGTCGCCGCGGATCTTGTCGCGGAGCTTTTCGAGGCGCGCGTCCGTCTCCTGGGCGGACAGTTGCGGTGCCCACTGGAAGGGGGTGTGCGGCTTGGGGACGAAACCGCCGATCGAGACCGTGCAGCGGATGTCGCCCGAGCCGGAGACCTCGCGGCCCTTGGCGATGACGTTCATGGCCATGTCGGCGATCTGGAGGACGTCGTCGTCGGTCTCCGTCGGCAGGCCGCACATGAAGTACAGCTTCACCTGGCGCCAGCCGTTGCCGTAGGCCGTGGCGACGGTCCGGATCAGGTCCTCCTCCGAGACCATCTTGTTGATGACCTTGCGCATGCGTTCCGACCCGCCCTCGGGGGCGAAGGTCAGACCCGAGCGACGGCCGTTCCTCGTCAGTTCGTTCGCCAGGTCGACGTTGAAGGCGTCCACGCGGGTCGACGGGAGGGACAGGCCGACCTTGTCCTCCGTGTAGCGGTCCGCGAGGCCCTTCGCGATCTCGCCGATCTCGGAGTGGTCGGCGGAGGAGAGGGAGAGCAGGCCGACCTCCTCGAAGCCGGTCGCCTTCAGGCCCTTGTCGACCATCTCGCCGATGCCGGTGATCGAGCGTTCGCGGACCGGACGGGTGATCATGCCGGCCTGGCAGAAGCGGCAGCCGCGTGTGCAGCCGCGGAAGATCTCCACCGACATGCGCTCATGGACCGTCTCGGCGAGCGGTACCAGCGGCTGCTTGGGGTAGGGCCACTCGTCCAGGTCCATGACCGTGTGCTTGGAGATCCGCCACGGGACGCCGGAACGATTCGGTACGACCCGGCTGATCCGGCCGTCCGGCAGATACTCCACGTCGTAGAAGCGCGGGATGTACACGGCGCCGGTCTTCGCCAGGCGCAGCAGCACCTCGTCCCGGCCGCCGGGGCGGCCCTCGGCCTTCCACTCCCGGATGATCTTCGTCATGTCCAGCACGGCCTGCTCGCCGTCGCCGATGACCGCCGCGTCGATGAAGTCGGCGATCGGCTCCGGATTGAACGCCGCGTGCCCGCCCGCCAGCACGATCGGGTGGTCGACCGTACGGTCCGCCGCCGCCAGCGGGACGTCCGCGAGGTCCAGCGCGGTCAGCAGGTTCGTGTAGCCCAGCTCGGTGGAGAAGGACACACCGAGCACGTCGAACGCCTTCACCGGCCGGTGCCCGTCGACCGTGAACTGCGGCACCCGGTGCTCCCGCATCAGCGCCTCCAGATCCGGCCACACGCTGTACGTGCGCTCGGCGAGGACGCCCTCCTGTTCGTTCAGCACCTCGTAGAGGATCATGACGCCCTGGTTGGGCAGACCGACCTCGTACGCGTCCGGGTACATGAGCGCCCAGCGGACGTCGCAGGAGTCCCAGTCCTTCACGGTGGAGTTCAGCTCGCCACCGACGTACTGGATCGGCTTCTGCACATGCGGGAGCAGAGCTTCGAGCTGCGGGAAAACCGACTCGGCAGACATCGCGGGACCTTCGTGAGGCTGACGGGGGTGATCCTCCAGCCTAGCGCGGCCGGACGGCCCCCTCGTACGCCGTACGGCATCGGCCGCCCCGCACAGGGGTGCCTTCCTCGGCTGTCACAGGCGTACATGACCCGGCCGTCACAGCGGCACGCCCTCGCGGATCGGTTTCCACAGGTCCGGCAGCTCCCGTTCCACGTCCGCCGCCCGCCGCTCCTCCCGCCCGTACAGCACCCCGTACGTGAAGGTGCTCTCCCCCGCCGGGTGCGCCTGCCGGGACAGCTCCCGCAGGGCCTCGCGGGTCATCACACTGTCCTGGTGGTCGCCGAGCAGGCTCTGCACCGACTTCATCGACTTCACCAGCGAGGACGCCGGGTCGCCGAGCGCCGGTACGGCCGCCTCCGCCGCGTACCGCGCCCGCTTCGCCTTCTTGCGCGCATCGTGCAGCGCGGTGTCCCGCTCGTGCCCGGGGGGCAGCTCCAGCGCCTGCTCCACCAGCGCGGCCAGCTTGTCGAAGTCCTTGCGCACGGCCCTGGAGATCACCTTCCCCGGATCGCCCGCCGCCGGCTTGAGCAACGGCGGCCCGGCCAGCAGCGCGTCCAGCGTGCCGAGCAGCGCCAGGTACCGCCGCCCGTCCAGTACGGCGATCAGGCGGCGCCGGGAGCCGCCGCGCCGGGCGTGCGACCAGGTGCGCAGCCGGGTGCGGACCGGGCCGACGAGCAGGGTGCGCGGCAGTGCGCCGAGGGCGTCGGTGAGCCGCTCGGTGAGGACTTCCTGGTCGCGGTCCACGCCCAGCTCCCCGGCGAGCCACTTCAGCTCCTCGCCGATCGGGTCGGTCACCCCCCGGTCCAGCAGCTTCCCGTACGACCGGAAGGCGCTGCGCATCCGCCGGGTCGCCACCCGCATCCGGTGCACGGAGTCGTAGGTGTCCCGGCGGACGGCCGGGTCCAGCCCCACGATCGCGTCCCGCTGCTCGCGCAGGTAGGCCAGCACATGGTCCCCGGCGGTGACCGGCGGCGCGGGAGCCGCCACGCCGTCGCTGCCGCTCGCCTTCTCCTCGGCCTTCGCGCTCTTCCCGGTCTTCTCGGGCTTCTCTGCCTTCTTGCCCTTGGCCGGCTTCTTCGTCCTCTTCCCCGGCGCGGTCTCCGCCAGGGCCCGCGCCAGCTTCGACGGCGACGCGGACGGCCGCACGCCCGCCTTGCGCAGCCGCTTCTCCACCTTGTCGAGGACGGCCGGGTCCACCCCATCGGCCAGCTCCACCTCGATCTCGGTCCACTGCGCGTCGCCGCCGTCCCCGGTGAGCCGCTCGGCGCGGACCGCGTCCACGCTCACCTCGGCGATCAGCCGCCCGTCGCCGTCGGTCAGCTCCCGTACGTCCCGGGCGGAGCGCAGCCGCACCACCGGCAGCAGCTCGCTGTCCCGGACCCGGGAGCGGACCAGCGCGGCGATCTCGCGCGGCAGGGTGTCGGACAGCGGCGCCTGGATCTCGTCCCGCACATCGGGTGCCACCGGGAACTTCAGATGCCAGCCCGCGTCCGAGCCGCCGGTGCGGCGGCGCAGGGTGATGGCGTCCTTGGCGAGGCGTTCGTCGGCGGTGTCGTAGTAGGTGGCGTCCAGTTCGGCGACGCCCTTGTCGACCACCGCCGCCACTCCGGCCACACCGGTCAGATCCGGCAGGCCACTCTCGTCGGATTCGTATTTGCGCTCGATTTCACGCTTCGTCTCCGCCATGAACCGACCCTAATGGCAGTCGAGCCATGATGGCAGAGTGCACCCCGGGTGAACCGGCGGAAAACACCCGGCGAGCGGGACGCGACCCGCGCGTCCGATGCCACGTCCGACGCCACGTCCGATACCGCGCTCGATACGGCGCTCGATACGGCGCTGGGTGCAGCGTCCGACGCCGGCCTCACGCCGACATCGGACGCTGCACTCTGATCGACTGCAACAACCCCACCGCCACCCACACCGAGAACATCGACGACCCCCCGTACGACACGAACGGCAGTGGCAGACCCGTCACCGGCATGATGCCGAGGGTCATCCCGATGTTCTCGAAGGACTGGAAGGCGAACCACGCCACGATCCCGGCCGCCACGATCGTCCCGTACAGCTCGGTCGTCTCGCGGGCGATCCGGCAGGCCCGCCACAGCAGGATGCCGAGCAGCAGGATGATCAGCCCGGCGCCGAGGAAGCCCAGTTCCTCGCCCGCCACCGTGAACACGAAGTCGGTCTGCTGCTCCGGCACGAACTGCCCGGTGGTCTGCGAACCCTCGAACAGCCCCGAGCCGGTCAGCCCACCCGAGCCGATGGCGATCCGGGCCTGGTTGGTGTTGTAGCCGACGCCCGCCGGGTCCAGATCGGGGTTGGCGAAGGCGGCGAAGCGGTTGATCTGGTACTCGTCGAGGATCCCGAGCTGCCAGATCGCGAGCGCCCCCGTGGTGCCGGCGCCCAGCAGGCCGAAGATCCAGCGGTTGGAGGCGCCGGAGGCCAGCAGCACACCCAGCACGATGATGACCATGACCATCACCGAGCCGAGGTCCGGCATCAGCATCACGATCAGCATCGGCACGGTCGCCAGGCCCAGCGCCTGGAGCACCGTCCGGTGGCCGGGGTAGGGCTTGTCCCCGGCGTCCACCCGGGCCGCCAGCAGCATCGCCATGCCCAGGATGATCGTGACCTTCACGAACTCCGAGGGCTGGAGCGAGAAACCGGCGCCGACCTGGATCCACGAGTGGGCGCCGTTGACCGTCGAGCCGAGCGGGGTGAGCACCATCAGGATCAGGAGGACCGAGGCGCCGTACAGGATCGGCACCGCCGTGCGCAGTGTGCGGTGGCCGAGCCAGACCGTGCCGATCATCAGGGCGAGGCCGATGCCGGTGTTGAGCAGATGCCGGAGCAGGAAGTAGTACGGGTCGCCCTGGTTGATCTCCGTGCGGTTGCGGGTCGCGGAGAAGACCAGCAGGGAGCCGATCAGCGACAGCGCGAGCGCCGACAGCAGTATCGGCCAGTCGAGCCGCCGCGCCAGCGAGTCACGGGCCATCAGCCGGGTCCACCCGGCCCGCTCGGGCCCGTACCCGGACACCTGGAAGCTGTTCGCCCCGGTCATGAGCCCGCCCTCCGGATTCCCCGGAACCGTCGCCGGATCCCTCTGCGCCCCGCAGCCGACCCGCCGCCGGGCCCGCCCGGACCGCCGTCCGGCGCACCGCAGCACCCGGTCCGGACGCCGGCCCGGGTCCGGTTGCGCGAGGCGTCCGACGCACCGCCACCCGGCGACCCGCCACCTCCGGAGCCACCACCTCGCGGGCCGCCCCGAGAACAGCCCCGGGATCCGTCACCGGGCGTTCCGCCGCCCGGCGACCCACCACCCCGGCGCCGCCTGCGCGTCTCGCGGTTGTTCGCCTCGGGGGACTGTGTGGTGCTCGCCGGGAGCTGGGCGTCCACCGGCTCCTCGGGGGCCTTCTGGTATGCCTGCTGGTCCTTCGCGGGGTCCTTGGAGATCTTCGGCGCGGTGATCGTGCCGTCCGTGCGGACCTTCGGGAGGGCCTTCTGGGGCGTGGGCAGCAGCGCGTTCTCCGCGGTGATCGTGCCGTCGTCGGCGACTCCGTACAACGCGTCGTATATGTTGCGCACGGCCGGTCCCGAGGCCCCGGAGCCCGTACCACCCTGGGAGATCGTCATCACGATCGTGTAGTCCTCGGTGTACGTGGCGAACCACGAGGTGGTCTGCTTGCCGTAGACCTCCGCCGTACCGGTCTTGGCGTGCATCTCGATCTCGTCCTGCGGCCAGCCTTCGAAGCGCCAGGCCGCCGTGCCGGTCGTGGCCACGCCCGCCAGGGCCTTGTCCATCTGCGCCAGCGTCTGCTGGTCCACCGGCAGCTTGCCGTGGGACTCGGGCTTGATCTCGGTGACCTGCTGGCCATCGGGGCTGATCACGGCCTTGCCGACCGTCGGGTCGTAGAGCGTGCCGCCATTGGAGATCGCCGCGTAGATGGTGGCCATCTGGATCGGCGTCACCAGGGTGTCGCCCTGGCCGATGGAGTAGTTGATCTCGTCACCGGCGCGCATCTTGTTGCCTTCGAGGCAGTTCTCGTAGGCGATCACCTCGACGTAGGAGCCGTCCTTCTTGCCGGTCTTGCACCAGGCGTCCTTGTTGGCCTCCCAGTAGTCCTGCTTCCACTGGCGGTCCGGGACCCGGCCGGTGACCTCGTTGGGCAGGTCGATGCCGGTCTCCTTGCCGAGACCGAACTCGTGGGCCGCCTTGTAGAAGTAGTCGTTCGGGGTGCCCTCGGGGTCGATGCCGCCGTCCTTCTGCCACTCGCTGTGCGCGAGGGCGTAGTAGACGGTGTCGCAGGAGACCTCCAGGGCGCGGCCGAGGTCGATCGGGCCGTGGTTCTGCGACTCGAAGTTCTTGAAGACCTGACCGCCGACAGAGTACGAACTGGAGCAGTTGTACTTGCCGTCGAAGTCGTAGCCCGCTTCCACCGCGGCGGCCGTGGAGACCACCTTGAAGATCGAGCCGGGCGCGGCCTGACCCTGTATGGCCCGGTTGAGCAGCGGGTAGTTGGAGGTCTTGCCGGTGAGCGCGGCGTAGTCCTTCGCGGAGATGCCGCCGACCCAGGCGTTGGGGTCGTAGGTCGGGTTGGACGCCATGGCGACGATCCGGCCGGTCTTGGACTCCATCACGACCACGGCACCGGCGTCGGCCTTGTAGTTCTCCTGGGTGTTGCGGTCCCACTCCTTGCGGGCCGTCTTCATCGCCTCGTTCAGCTCGAACTCGGCGACGCGCTGCACCCGGGCGTCGATGCTGGTGACCAGGTTGGCGCCGGGCTCGGCGGGGTCGGCGTCGGCCTCGCCGATGACCCGGCCGAGGTTGTCCACCTCGTAGCGGGTGACGCCCGCCTTGCCGCGCAGCTCCTGGTCGTACTCCCGCTCCAGGCCGGAGCGGCCGACCTGGTCGGAGCGCAGGAACGGCGAGTCGGTGTCCTGGGCCTGCTGGATCTCCTGGTCGGTGACCGGCGAGAGATAGCCGAGGACCTGCGCGGTGTTGGACTCGCCGGGCGCGGGATAGCGGCGCACGGCCTGGGGCTCGGCGGTGATGCCGGGGAAGTCCTCGGCGCGCTCGCGGATCTGGAGGGCCTGGCGCGGGGTGGCCTCGTCGGTGATGGGGATGGGCTGGTAAGGCGAGCCGTTCCAGCAGGGCTGGGGGGTTTCGGCGTCGCACAGCCGGACCTTGCCCTTGACCTCCTCGGGCTCCATGGCGAGGACGCCCGCGAGCTTGGTGAGCACCGAGTCGCCGTCGTCCGGCATCTTCAGCAGCTCGGTGCGGGAGGCGGAGACCACGAGCCGGGTCTCGTTGTCCGCGAGGGGCACTCCGCGCGCGTCCAGGATCGAGCCGCGCACGGCGGGGTCGACGACCTGCTGGACGTGGTTGCCCGATGCCTCCGCCGCGTACTCCGCGCCCTCGCGGATCTGCAAGTACCACAGCCGGCCGCCGAGCGTGCCGAGCAGGGAGAGGACGAGGATCTGGATGACGACGAGCCGGATCTGGACCCGTGGGGTCCGGCCGGTCTCGGGGATGTTGGTCACTGCGGCTGCCTCCCCCTCTCAGCGCGAGTACGAATACAGGAACGGGCGTGCGAGTGCTGCGCGGCCGGGGCCGCGAGTCCGTACGAATGATGAGCGTGTCTGTACGAGTGATGAACGACCGGCCGGTGAAGCCGGGTTCCGCCCCGGCTCCCCCGTTCGGGTGAACTCCGCTCGGACGGATTCCGCTCGGGTGAACTCCCCTGCGGTCACAGCCGCTTGACCCCCTTGATACGCCCGGCACGGGCCACCCGAGCCCGGGCCGCCTTCACTTTCAGCCCGCCGAGTCCGCGCTGGTTGCCGATCCGCAGCCCGGTGCCGGAGGACAGCCAGCCCGAGGAGATGTCGGCGCTCTTCGCGGAGGCTGAGGACTCGGCCAGCGGGTCGTTCTCGGCGCGGCGGGCCAGCGCCATGACGCCCGGGACCACGAACGGGGCGAGCAGCAGGTCGTACAGCGCCGCCGTGAACAGCAGGCTGGGCAGGCCGACATGGCGGGCGGCGGTGTCGCCGACGAGGGCGCCCACCCCCGCGTACAGCAAGGTCGTACCGACCGCCGCGGCCACGACCACCGCCATGGGGGCGGTCGCCGACTTCAGCCGGCCGTTCTCCGGCTTGACCAGGCCGGCCAGGTAGCCGATCACGCACAGCACCAGGGCGTAGCGGCCGGCCGCGTGGTCGGCGGGCGGGGCGAGGTCGGAGAGCAGCCCGGCGCCGAAGCCGACGAGGGCGCCACCGACATGGCCGTAGACCAGCGCCAGGCCGAGGACGGTGAGCAGCACCAGGTCGGGCACGGCGCCCGGGAGGTGCAGCCGGGCCAGGACGCTGACCTGGATCACCAGGGCGACGACGACGAGGGTGCTGGACAGCAGGATCCGGTTGAAGCGCATGAGGTCAGCTCCTACTGCTCTTGCGGGTCTTGCTGGGTCTGGTCGCCGGCCGGCTGCTCACCATCGAGGAGCGGCTCGCCGTCGGCCCCCGGCGTCACGGTCACCGTCACGGTCGGGGTGGGCGTGGGCTTCGGCTCGTCCGGCAGCACGGCGTCACGCGGGTCCTTCTTCGGCGCCTCGACCACCACACCGACGATGTCGAGCTTGCTGAATCCGACGTACGGCGTCACATACAGCGTGCGCGTCAGGTCGCCGCCGGACGGGTCGACACGCGAGACGATCCCGACCGGCACGCCCGGCACGAACGGCTTGTCGGCCTCGGAGCCGAAGGTCACCAGCCGGTCGCCCTTCTTGACCTCCGCCTTGCCGTTGAGCAGTTCGACGCGCAGCGGCTGGTCGCCCTGGCCGGAGGCGAAGCCCAGTTCGTCGCTGCCCTCCATCCGGGTGCCCACGGCGAAGTCGGGATCGTTGGCGAGCAGCACGGTGGAGGTGTGGGGGCCGACGGTGGTGACCCGGCCGACCAGCCCGTCGCCGTTGAGGACCGTCATGTCGCGCTTGATGCCGTCATTGGCGCCGATGTCGATGGTGATGGTCCAGGAGAAGCCCTGGGCCGCTCCTATGGCGATGACCTCGGCGCCCTTGATGCCGTACTGGCCCGCGCCCGCGAGCGCGAGCATGGAGTCGAGCTGGTTGAGCCTGCTGCGGCTGCGTTCGTCGCTGCCGAGTTCGGCCTTCAGCGCGGCGTTCTCCCGCTCCAGCTCGGCGAGCTGGTCGTGGCGCTCGCCGGAGTCACGGATGGCGGCGATCGCGTTGCCGACCGGGTCGACCGCGGAGGCCACGCCGTTCTCGATCGGGCCGAAGACCGTCGCGGCGGCCTGCCGGGCACCGTCGACCGGTGAGTCCTCCCCGCCGCGGATGTCCACCGTGATCAGTGCGAACGCGATGGCGACCAGCAGCACCAGGAGCAGCCGGCTCTCTCGTGTGTCCCTCACGTGCGGCGGCCGTGCCCTTCCTCATAGGAATTCAAGTGTGGGTGGGTGTCTGGCAGAAGGACGGAAGGCTCTGGACCTTGGCGCTTGACCTTGGCCCTTGACCCGTTGGCCCTTGACCGTCGGCCTTTGCCCTTGCCCTTGCCCCTCGCCCCTTGCTCTTGCCATTGACCTTTGGCGGATACCAAGAGATGCGTTGCGGATACGAAACGGGCACGAAGCGGATACGTGATGGAGAAGCTGATGCGTGATGGATCGGATATCGGACGGATACGGGTATCTGACGGACGGTTACGTCCAGGAGAGCTTATGCAGCTTAATCAACGATCCGCCGTACGAGAGGGATCGTCTCGTACGGCGGAATCGAAGGGGTAAGTCATCTGCGCGGCTGGGCGTCGAGGACCTGCTGGAGCGCCTCGAACTCCTCGACGCATTTCCCGGAGCCGAGCGCCACGCTGTCGAGCGGGTCCTCGGCGATGTGGATCGGCATTCCGGTCTCCCGGCGCAACCGCTCGTCGAGTCCGCGCAGCAGGGCTCCGCCGCCGGTGAGAACGATTCCGCGGTCCATGATGTCGCCGGACAGCTCCGGCGGGCATTTGTCGAGCGTGGTCTTCACGGCGTCGACGATCGCGTTGACCGGTTCCTCGATCGCCTTGCGCACTTCGGCGGCGGAGATGACGACCGTCTTGGGCAGTCCGGACACCAGGTCCCTGCCACGGATTTCGGTGTGCTCGTCGGTGTCGAGGTCGTACGCCGAACCGATCGTGATCTTGATCTGTTCGGCCGTGCGCTCACCCAGCAGGAGCGAGTACTCCTTCTTGATGTGCTGGATGATCGCGTTGTCCAGCTCGTCGCCCGCGACCCGGATGGACTGCGCGGTGACGATGCCGCCGAGGGAGATGACCGCGACCTCCGTCGTGCCGCCGCCGATGTCCACCACCATGTTGCCCGTGGCCTCATGGACCGGCAGACCGGAGCCGATGGCCGCGGCCATGGGCTCCTCGATGATGTGCACCTGGCGGGCGCCGGCCTGGGACGACGCCTCGATGACGGCACGGCGCTCGACGCCGGTGATACCGGAGGGCACACACACGACGACACGCGGCCGGGCGAGATACCGCCGCTTGTGAATCTTCAGGATGAAGTAGCGGAGCATCCGCTCGGTGATCTCGAAGTCGGCGATGACGCCGTCCTTCAGCGGACGCACGGCCACGATGTTGCCCGGCGTGCGCCCGATCATCTTCTTCGCTTCGGCGCCGACCGCGAGAATTCCACCGGTGTTGGTGTTGATCGCGACGACGGACGGCTCGTTGAGTACGATCCCGCGACCCCTGACGTACACCAGCGTGTTGGCGGTCCCGAGGTCGACAGCCATGTCACGGCCGATGAACGACATTGAGTTCCCCATCAGGATTCGACTGGCCTTCCCACGGAGCTTTGAGGGCTTTTCAGGTAGGCGAGGTGGGTGCGGTGACGTGAAGGCTTCCATCGTAGACGCGCCTGCACGAACACTGCGCGAGGGTCTTCGCCATTGTCAGCAGATGGCGAACCGCCTCGCTTGTGGAGACGGTCCATCGGGGGCATTCGTTCCCCCGATCGCCGCGCATATGCCCAAGCATGGCCGAAATGGTACGGCCGATCGAGCAGCCGCGCGCCCGCTGAGTGACGGCCCTTCAGCAAATTTCCCGAAACCTCTACGGGGCGGGTGGGAAGGGCGGGGAGTGATACGCCGATGGGAGCAACGCGTGTCGCCCCGGCCCCGGCGAAATCACCCACCGGCCCGTCGTGTCGCCGTCTGCCGAATCGCGGACCGGCCGATCGGGGCGCGTCGCCCGCCGAAACACGTGCGAGCCCGTCGTGTCGCGTCCCCCGCCGAAACATGCGCGAGCCCGTCGTGTCGCGCCCCGCCGAAAGACGTACCGGCTGTCGTGTCACGCCCCCGCCGGGACACCCACCGCCCCGCCGGGTCGCGCTGCGGCCGACACGCGGACCGGCCGCCGTGTCGCGCCCCCGCCGGAACACCTGCCGACCCGCCGGGTCGCACCGCCGCCGAGACGCGGACCGACACCTCGTGTCACGCCCCCGCCGAAACGCGTACCGCCCGCCGTGTCACGCCCCCGCCGAAACCCGGACCGCCCCCCGTGTCGCCCCCGACCGAAACGCGTGTCGCCCCGGCGTGAGCGCCAGGACGCCAGGACGCCAGGGCGCCAGGGCCTCAGCCGCGACCCGGGAAGAAGATCTTGACCTCGCGTTCGGCGGACTCCTCCGAGTCCGAGGCGTGGATGAGGTTCTCACGGACGATCACACCGAAGTCACCACGGATGGAACCGGGCGCGGCGGCGATCGGGTCGGTGGGACCGGCCAGCGCCCGCACACCCTCGATCACCCGGTCGCCCTCGACGATCAGCGCGACGACCGGACCGGACGCCATGAACTCCATCAGCGGCTCGTAGAACGGCTTGCCCTTGTGCTCGCCGTAGTGCTGCTCCAGCGTCTCGTGGTCCAGCGTGCGCAGCTCCAGCGCGGTGATCCGCCAACCGGCCTTGCGCTCGATACGGCCGATGATCTCGCCGGTCAGGCCACGCCGCACGGCGTCGGGCTTGAGCAGGACGAGGGTGCGCTGGGTCACGGGAGGACTCCTTTTCGAGTGTGCGGTGGAACGAGGCTACAGGGCGGCCCCGAACCCCCTCACACAGCGTCAGCCGGAAGCGTCCGCAGCCGCCCCGCCCGCGCCGCCCGGCCCGCCTGCTCCGCCCGCCTCGCCCTGCGCCGCGAACCGCGCCTTCGCCGCGTCGATCTCCCGTCCGTAGTGCACCGACGCCCACCACAGCCCGGCGAACATCACGCCCAGGAAGAACATCAGCGGCACCACGAACCCGGCCAGGATCAGCGCCACCTGGAACACCCAGCCCAGCGCGACCCCGCCCGGCCTGGTGACCAGCCCGCACAGCACCAGCGACAGCAGCATGGCGATCCCGCACACCGTCCACACCGTCTGCGTGGACAGATCCGGGTCCTTCATGGCGACCAGCCCGGCGAAGCCGATGATGAAGAACTCGCCGATCAGGGTCGATGAACAGAGCGTACGCATGACTTACGGCCTCAGCCCTTCCCCAGCAGCAGCCGGGCCTCTCCCACGGTGACGACGGACCCGGTGACCAGCACACCGCCGCCCGCGAACTCACCCTCTTCCTCGGCCAGCGTGATCGCGGCCTCCAGCGCGTCCGGCAACCGCGGCTCGACCTGCACCCGGTCCTCGCCGAACACCTCCACCGCGAGCGCGGCCAGCGCGTCGGCGTCCATCGCGCGATGGGTGGAGTTCTGCGTGACGACGATGTCCATGAAGATCGGCTCGAACGCCTCCAGCAGCCCCCGTACGTCCTTGTCGCCACTCGCGCCCACGACCCCGATGAGCCGGGTGAACTGGAACGCCTCCTCGACCGCCGCCGCCGCGGCCCGCGCGCCCGCCGGATTGTGCGCGGCGTCCAGCACGACGGTCGGCGAGCGCCGTACGACCTCCAGCCGGCCCGGCGACGACACCGACGCGAACGCCTTGCGCACGGTGTCCTGGTTCAGCGACCCGGAGTGCTGCGAGCCGACCCCGAAGAACGCCTCCACCGCGGCGAGCGCCACCGCCGCGTTGTGCGCCTGGTGCGCACCGTGCAGCGGGAGATACACCTCGGGGTACTCGCCGCCGAGCCCCCGCAGGGTGACGACCTGCCCGCCGACGGCGACCTGCCGTGCGACGACCCCGAACTCCAGCCCTTCGCGCGCGACCGTCGCGTCCGCCTCGACGGCCTTCTTCAGCAGCACCTGCGCCGCGTCGACCGGCTGCTGCGCCATGACGACGGTCGCGCCCTGCTTGATGATCCCGGCCTTCTCCGCCGCGATCTCGCCGGGCGTGGAGCCGAGCCGGTCGGTGTGGTCGAGATCGATCGGCGTGATGACGGCGACGTCCCCGTCGATCACGTTCGTGGCGTCCCACGCCCCGCCCATCCCGACCTCGACGACCGCCACGTCCACGGGCGCGTCGGCGAACGCGGCGTACGCCATGCCGGTCAGCACTTCGAAGAACGACAGCCGGTACTCCTGGGAGGAGTCCACCAGCTCCACGTACGGCTTGATGTCCTGGTACGTCTCGATGAAGCGCTCGGCGGGGATCGGCGCCCCGTCCAGACTGATCCGCTCGGTGATCGACTGCACGTGCGGGGACGTGTACCGCCCGGTGCGCAGCTCGAACGCGCCCAGCAGGGCCTCGATCATCCGCGCGGTGGAGGTCTTGCCGTTGGTCCCCGTGATGTGGATCGAGGGGTACGACCGCTGCGGCTCGCCCAGGACGTCCACGAGGGCGGCGATCCGGTCGACCGACGGCTCCAGCTTGGTCTCGCCCCAGCGGGTGGCCAGCTCGGCCTCGACCTCGCGCAGCGCGGCGTCGACCTCCGGGTCCTCCGGTCGCGCGGGCACCTCGGCCTGCGGCGTGGCGCCCTGCGTACGCAGGGT
The DNA here is from genome assembly GCF_042749375.1 of Streptomyces sp. NPDC059477. Lineage (NCBI taxonomy): Bacteria > Bacillati > Actinomycetota > Actinomycetes > Kitasatosporales > Streptomycetaceae > Streptomyces > Streptomyces sp. NPDC059477. The sequence continues at coordinate 17,561 of NZ_JBHYUG010000129.1, forward strand.
GCGGCTGCCGGCCTCGATCACGGCGAGATCGGGGTCACGGTCGGTCTCGGCGCCGACGATGTCGTCGAACGGGTCGCTGTCAGTCACACGGCCAGTCTAAGGCGGCGGGGCCCTCCGGGGCGGGGAGGGTGGGTGGCTGACCCTAGCGGGCGACTGCGGGTGTGGGGGGTCCGGGTGCGGAAGGGGGTGGGTGGCTGATCTTTGCGGGCGACTGCGGGTGCGTGGGGACTGGTCGCGCAGTTCCCCGCGCCCCTGAAAAGCAGGGCGTTGCCGCCCCGCCTCCTCCAACCTCGCCCTCATCCGCCGTCGCCGCGGGCTCGCGACACGCCCCGGCGTCGGCACGGGCGCCCGGAACCCAAAGGCCC